>SCTU01000126.1 GCA_004297315.1 Dehalococcoidia bacterium
GGCGGTGCATAGGCATTGCTTGTCATCGACGAGACGGCCCCGTGGCCGAGGCGGGCGGCGAGACTCACGAGGTCCTCGGCGATTGCCTGCGCGGGACGGTCCTCGCCGGCCGCGAGGGTGAGACTCGAGAACGGCCCTGCGGAACGGGCTGCCTCGATGAATGCCGCAACGGGAGTGCTCCACCAGAGGGGCCGCACAATCGAGGCGGCCGCGCGCATGCGGGCGAGCGCGTCCAGCGCCTCGGGCTCGATGGCGTCACCAACCACGAGGACGGACGCCCCTCCCCGGGATGCCTCGGCAGCCTCTGCCGCGGCTCCCGGCATGTCCAGCAGTACGGTCGTGCCGCCGGTGCGCCGCAGCATCTCTCGGGGGTGCTGGTAGCGGGCGGGGGCCTCGGTCCGGCCTCGGAAGGTCGCGGCGGCAGCGACCAGCGCGGCCACCGAGCGGTCGGCGACGGCCACGGGCACCATCCCGCGCGCCTCGATCGCCTGAAGGAGCGACGGGGTACGGCCGGTCCATCCGCAGATCGCCAGCGTGGGCGTGATCGGTGAGTCGTCAGGTGCCTGCATCACCCGACGGTAGGACGCGGGGGCGGCGGCTCGCAGCGGGAAGACCCTGACAAAACGCCGTCGAGACCCGCACGTCCGGACTCGGACAGGGCAGTCCGCGGCGGCTGCCCTCAATCCGCCCGCATCGCTGCCGATGATGCCAGAGGACGAGCGGCGGAGTCCGGGGCCACGCAAATCCACCCACAACCGGCACGGACGCCGGGGAAGTCAGCGGCTGAGGAGGCCAAACGATGGCGATGATGATCAACACGAACGTGGCTGCGCTGAACGCACAGCGCAACCTGAGCACCACCAGCGCTCAGATGGGCCGGACGTTGGAGAAACTCTCCAGCGGCCTGCGCATCAACCGCGCGGCAGACGACGCTGCCGGCCTGGTCATTTCCGAAAAAATGCGTGCCCAGATCCGCGGCATGCAGCAGGGTCTGCGCAACGCCCAGAACGGCGTCTCGATGCTCCAGACCGGTGAGGGTGCGCTGAACGAGGTGCACAGCATCCTCGGCCGCATCCGCGAGCTGGCCGTCCAGGCCGGCAACACCACGCTCTCCGCCTCCGACCGCGAGGCGATCGGCGAGGAGATGGTTGCCCTGCGCTCTGAGATCGACAACACGGCGACGCGCACCCGGTTCAACGGGTCGAGCCTCCTCAACGGGTCGCTCGCAGTCTCGCTGGACTCGACCACGTCGACTGCAGACGACGTGACGTACGCCAACGGCGGCGCCACGACCTCGGTCTCATCGATCAACGTTGCGGACGCCGTCGCCGGCGAGACCTACACGTTCTCCGCCGCGGGCGCAGTCCTGACGCTGACCCACGACGACGGCGCGGGCTACGTCCGCACCGAGACGGCGACGGTCCAGGACATGGGCGCGAGCGGCACGCAGGCCGTGATCTTCGAGGAGCTGGGCGTCACGCTCAACCTCTCGCACGACGCGGTCGCCGCGAACCACACCGGCGCCAACCTCGCTGCTGCGTTCGCGGCCGCGACGGTGGTCACGTCCGGCAGCGGCAACGCCACGTTCCGCGTGGGCTCTGAGGTCGGCGACGACATCTCGCTGGCGTTCACCGACATGCGCACGAGCGCGCTCGGCAACGCGAGCAAGCTGAGCACGCTGATCGCCGCGAACGACGCGGTGTCGACCACCGCCAAGGCGGACACGCTGCTGGCCTCGGTGGACACGGCGATCGACCAAGTGTCGACCTTCCGCGCGAAGATCGGTGCGCGGCAGAACCAGCTCGAGGCAGCGACGAACTCCCTCGGGGTCTCGATCGAGAACCTGTCGGCGTCGGAGTCGCGCATCCGCGACGCGGACATCGCCGAACTGTCCAGCCAGATGATCACGAAGCAGATCATCCAGCAGGCCGGTGTGGCGGTCCTCGCCCAGGCGAACACGGCCCCGCAGGCGGTGCTCTCCCTGCTCCGCGGCTAGGTCTTCACCTTCGCAAGACGGTGGACGGGCTCCCATCTTCGGATGGGGGCCCGTTTTGCGTCGTGCCGGACCTGCCGCGCACAGGACACCTTCAGGTGCCCGCGGATTCGGTCGAAGATGGCCGTATGACCCTGTCCATCCCCTGCGACGCCTGCGGGACACCGCTCCATCACGATGTCGTGACGCTGCGCTTCGCCACGTTCGCGCTCCTGGCGGGCGGGGAGGCGAGGCCGAACACGACACCGAAGACGCACGAGGAATACCTCGTCTGCGCGGGCTGCGCGTCCTACGTGCAGGCCTGTGTCGATTTCATCGACGCGCGCGCGTCCGGCGCGGAAGGTTGGGGGACACTGCCGTGAGCCCTACGTTTTCGGCGTGCGACCTCTGCTACGCGGCCTTGGATGGTCAGGTCGTGGAGGTGCAGATCTCGCCGGCACGGATGGTGCAACTGACGGAGGAGGGAAACGTCGCGCACCGCACGACGGGACTCCGCGACCTTCGCCTCTGCACGTCATGCGGCGAGTACCTCGTCTCGGGGTTCGAGCGGTTGCTGGCCGCGTACGGGCGCGGCACGCCGCGAGGACAACAGCGCCGCGCCGGATAGGCCGGCCGCCCGAGAGCGTAATCGGGGGCCTCCTACGCGCGCCCAATTCCAGTAAGTACGGCCCGTGCGCCTCGATCCGCGCGTCTCCAACGGGGCCCCGCCGGACCGCCGTGCTAGCATTCCGTGGCTCAGGAGGCGGCAGTGGCGGAGATCGACTCGCGCGAATTCCGGAATTGGGGCGGACATTTCGCCACGGGCGTCACCGTCCTGACCGTGAGGGTTGGCAACACCGTCCGAGGCATGACCGCCAACGCCTTCTGCTCGCTCTCGCTACATCCGCCGCTCGTCCTCGTCTGCATCCAGCACGGGGCGTCCATGCACCCGATGTTCGAGGTCACTGAGACGTTCGGCGTGAACATCCTGGCTTCCGACCAGAAGCCCCTCGCCGAGATCTTTGCGCAGCACGGTGAGCACCACGAGCCGATGGCCGGCGTCCCGTTTCGTGACGGGCCGCTGGGCGCCCCGATCCTGGAGGGTGCGATGGGATGGGCCCAGTGCCGCGTGGAGGACCGCTACGCAGGCGGCGACCACATGATTGTGGTGGGCCGCGTCGAGGAGATGGAGATCGAGCGCCCGGACGCCGCCCCGCTGCTGTTCTATGCAGGCACCTACCGGTCGACCGGGAGCGTGCTGTAACCATCCGGTTCGGGGACGCCGCCACCATCGACACGGGATTTCCCGCATACGGGACTGCCGTCCGGCACCGATAGCCTGACCTCGCGGCGGCAGCAGCCGCGAGGAGCGCGTGTGGACGCCCTTTCCCCGATCTCGACCGGCGCCACCGCAACGCCTTCCCCGGCCGATGCCACGCGAAACGCGCCCGCGACACCGGTGTCGTTCGCAGCCGTCCTCGAGCGTCAGATCGCCGAGGCCCGCTCACGCGTCGACGGCGTGCGCGCGGAGATCGCCTCGCTGCGCAACGGGGGCGGCATCGGGAGCGGCATCGATGCAGGTCTCCGCACTTCGAACGTCGCCGGCACGCCGCGTGCCACGTCCGTGGCCGACGTAGCGGCGCGACTTCAGTCGATCTCGACCGGTGACGAGGCAGACCCGTACGGCTGGCGGCAGATGGCGCGAAGCGCTGGAGAAGAGATTGTGGGTGCGGGCTACGGGCCGCTGTTCGAGCGGCAGATCCAGCAGGAGTCGGGTTTCGCGCCGGATGTCGTCTTCGGGCTGCGCAAGTCCTCGGCCGGCGCTGAGGGCATCGCGCAGTTGATGCCGCAGTACTACCCCAACGTCGACCGGACGGACCCGCGGGCTTCGCTTCTGGCAGGCGCGAGGTCGATGGACCACTACCTGAGCGCCTGGGACGGAGACGTGCGCAAGGCGCTTGCCTCCTACAACGCGGGATTGGGGAAGGTCCGTCAACTCGTGTCCGCACACGGCGACCGGTGGGAAGCGGCGCTGCCGCTGGAGACGCGCCGGTATCTCTCGGCCATTGTCGGGGACGCGCGGCCCTTGTTCTCGAGGCCCTCGGGCGCTGCCGCTGCCTTCGGCGGCCGCGGGCCGGCGGGTGTGCTGACGATGCCCGTCGACCGCACCGGCAGTCGCGTCGTGGACGAAGGCCTCGAACTCACCGCGGAGGCGGGAAGCGCGGTACGCGCGCCCGCCGACGGCACCGTCCACGTCACGCGCGGAGACGCGGGTACTACGCTCTCGATCGATCACGGCAACGGCTGGCAGAGCAGGCTGACCGGCATCGATGGCGATCTGCCGGCAGATGGGTCGTCCGTCCGCCGCGGCACGCCGCTCGGCGTGGTGGACGGGAGCGGCTGGCTCGTGCTCGGCCTGGCGCTGGACGGTCGGGCCGTCCCGCCGCTGCGTTATCTCATCGGTTGACGTGCCGGGCAGCGGTTCCCGGTGCCGGGGGCGGATGCTACGATCGTTGTTCCGTGGTGGGTGTGGCCTAGCGGTTAGGGCGTCAGGTTGTGGCCCTGAAGATCGGGGGTTCAAATCCCCTCACCCACCCCATGGAGACCGTCAACCGCCGCGCCCGCATCGGCTGAGCGAGTCAGCCGCGGGCGCGGCGGTGTTACACTCGGTCGACCAATCCCCACCCCCGACCGTAAGGATATAGACGTGCGGCGCGGACTCCTCGCCCTGCTCGCCGTGTTTGTGTTGGCCTCGCTCGCGGCGTCATGCCGCAGTGGCGAGAAGGCCGACGGAGGCGTCCTCCTCACCGAGCGCTGGCTGCGTGTCGGGGAGGATCTGTCGACCGAGGTGTCGATCTACGACGGAAAACTGCCGCCCGACCTCGTCGAGATCCTGAACCCCGGCGCCTCGACGGATGCCTCGGACAAGGTGCAGATCCCGGTGCATCCCGGCGGCAAGCTCATCGGCTCATACGTGGTGCGAAAGGCAGAAGGTCCCCACCTCGTGTGGCTGATCTACGACGTGGCCGAGGCTCCCGCGGCCGTGGTGAAGAAGGTGCATGAGCAACTGGACGCGCGCCCGTGGCAGGTGATCGGCGCGCAGGCGGACGGCTCCGGCACGCTGCTGCGGTTCCAGACCTCGACGGGCAGTGACCTCCAGGGCACCGCAATTGTGAACCAGCGTCCGGCCAGCGATAAATACGCCCTCGTGGTGGACCGCGGCGGCAAGCAGCAGACGCTGCAGGTCGCGCGCAACGCGACGATCCCTGAACTCGCTGCCGCACTGGGCGACGACCTCACCGTGAAGCGGGTCGAGGCGGGTGCCGCGAAGGCCGCTGGCCTCAAAGAGGGCGACCGCATTCTGAAGGTCGGCGACGTCGCAGTCAGCGACCGAAAATCGCTGGCCTCCGCACAGCGGGCGCTTGCCGACGAGAAGACGCCGAGCACGAGCGTGACCTATGTCGTGCAGATCCAGCCCTCGGCCGACGCGGACAAGGCCGTCTTCGTGGAGCCGCCTTCGCAGGCCCTGCCGGACAAGTTCCCGCTGAAGGGCTTCTTCGACGGCCTGATCGTGACCGAGTTCCAGTGGCTGC
Source organism: Dehalococcoidia bacterium (assembly GCA_004297315.1). Lineage (GTDB taxonomy): Bacteria > Chloroflexota > Dehalococcoidia > UBA2979 > UBA2979 > SURF-43. The sequence continues at coordinate 5,566 of SCTU01000126.1, forward strand.
AGCAGGCCGCCGGGTCGGGCTTCTCTGCCTCCGCGATCACGAAAGACGGCAGCACTGCCGTCACGGGCCGCTTGAGGGACGCGCTCAAGAAGGACGGCTGGCAGATCATGCAAGACCTCCCTTCGGGCGGCAGCACCCAGTTGCAGTTCCAGCACTCGGACGGCCGTTCAGGCCTAGTCGAGATCGGGCCGTTCGAGTCGGACTCCGCCTACACGCACATCGCGTTGCAGGTGGAGACCGGCCAGTCCGGAGGGGCCGGCGGGCGATAGCCAGTACTTCGGGCGATGTGCCTGAAGGAAGAACGCACCTCGATCTGCGGGAAACACCCGACGTGCTCCCAATGCGCCCCAGACGATGATCCGGACGGGAATATCCGCTCGCCGTCACCGGCACGGCGCGGGATGCCCGCGAGGACGACGCACGTGACCGACCTACGAATTGAGCGCGGCCCGTCGCGCCTGGGCCCGGTCTCGGTCACGCCCGACCAGCGTCACGACGAAGGCGGCGAGCCACGGCACGGACGGCGCGACCACGAGGACCGCGAGGGGCCGCCTGGCGTCGAGGAACTCGCCGTCGCCCTGCGCGAACCCGGCCGCGCGCGCCTCGTCGCCCGGCTGGTCACCGACGACGCGGGAGAGACGCGGGTCCGCATCGTGGACTCCGAGCGGGACGAGACCGTGGCCGTGCTCACGCCAGACGAATTGCGCGCCCTTGCCGCTCAGACGGGACTGCCGCCCGGGCTGCTCCTGCGGGCGCAGTCGTAGGGAGCGGTCATGGTCCTCGGCAGTTCCAGCGGATCGAGCGGGCGGATCAGTTTCGGTGGCCTCGCGTCCGGGCTCGACACCAACTCGATCATCGAGCAGCTGATGTCGGTCGCGGAGCGCCCGATCACGCTTGCCGCACGCCAGCGCTCGACGATCGAGGACAAGTCCGCCGCCATCGGCAAGATCGCCTCGGCGCTCTCGGCACTCCAGTCCCGCGTGCAGACGTTGAATACCTCCAACACGTTCCGCGCGCGCGTGGCGAACGTGCTCGCGGCCACGGCCGACGCGAACAAGGTCAGCGTGGCCGCCCAGCCCGGCGCGTCGATCGGTGGCTTCACGCTCAGCGTGACCGCGCTCGCAACGGCGACGCGCGTCGCCAGCGCACAGCCCGCCGGTGCGGCCGTCTCGACAAGCGCGCCGCTCGACCAGGCCGGGCTGACGCCCGAGGTGGGCGCCGGGACCTTTTCGATCAACGGCACCACGTTCACGATCGACCCGGCCACCGCCGAGGCGCTGGCCAGCCAATCAGCCGTGGGCGCTGCGACGACATCGGACGCCCTGCTCTCCGCCGCGGGCCTCGACATCCCCGTGGCCGCGTCCGGAACATTCACGGTCAACGGACAGACGATCACGTGGGCAGACACCGACACGATCAACGACGTGATCGGTTACATCAACGCCTCTGCCGCCAACGTCACCGCGTCCTTTGACGCGAATACGCGGAAGCTCACGCTCACCCACGACACCCTCGGGTCGGGCCAGACGATCACGGTGGCGGACACGACGGGCAACTTCCTCGCGGCGATGAAATTGGTGGACGGCCTCGGCGGGGTGATCGGGACCGCCACGGCGGGCACCGACATGGCCTCGCTGGACGACGTCATCGCCCAAATCAACGGAGCCGCGATCGGTGTGACCGCCAGCGTGCAGAACGACGCGTGGGCACGCCCGAACCTCCTCCAGATCTCGGGGGCCGCCTCGGTCCAGTTGGGGTCGGCCGCGGACACGAGCAACTTCCTCCAGGCCGCCAGCCTGCTGGCATCGCCTGCGGGGCTCACCCGGATCAGCCAGCGCGGACTCGGCGGGCTCGACGTGACGGTCGACCTCGCGGACGCCCGGCTCACGACAGCCCTGACGCAGAACACGGGCACCTTCAAGGTCAACGGCGTGGAGTTCGACTACGACGCCACCGTCGACTCGATCAGCAACCTCATCTCCCGCATCAACTCCTCGACCGCCGGGGTCACGGCGAACTACGACCCGTTCGCGGACAGCCTCACGCTCACGAACAACCAGACCGGCGCGATCGCCGTGGGCGTGGAGGACGTCGCGGGAAACTTTCTCGCCGCGATGGGCCTCACCGGCGCCGCGCAAACCGTGGGCGTGAACGCCGCGTACTCGATCGACGGCGGGCCGACCCGCTACTCGACGGCCAATGTGATCGAGGACGCGCTGACGGGCGTCTCGATCACGGTGCGCGACACGACGGCGCAGGCAGTGAAGGTCGATATCGGCGTCCAGACTCAGAGCGTGGTGGAGGCCGTGACGCAGTTCGTGTCGGCGTACAACGACGCGACCAAGGTCATGGCCGACCTCACGAAGTACGACCCGAGCGGGAAGGCGAACGGCATCCTCTTCGGCGACGGCACCGTCCGGCTGATCCAGACAAACCTCCGGCGCCCGGTCACGGCCGCGGTCCCCGGCCTCGCCTCCGGGGTCCGCACGATGTCCGACGTCGGCGTGTCCTTCGGCGCGGTCGGTTCAGCCGTCGGGACGACGGACACGCTGCAATTCGACTCGCAGAAGCTGCTGGCCGCGCTGAAGACCCAGCCCGAGGCCGTCGTGAGCCTCTTCACCGCCTTCAGCCCGACCGCCTCGCTCAGCGCCGGCGGCACGGGGTCGATCGCCTCGGTCAGCGGCGTTCCGACGCAGGCCACGAAGGCCGGCACCTACACCATCACCTCGACGGCCACCGGCGCGCTGACCGCGACGTTCGTCGCCAACGACGGATCGGCGCCGACGACGACGACCGGCGCGATCACGGCTGGTGGCACGAACACGACGCTCATCCCCGGCGTGACGCTCACGGGGACGGGGGCACTGGTCGCGGGCACGGACACGGTTGTCATCGGTACCTCGCGCCAGGGCTTCGCCAAGACGCTGGCGGAGTACATCGGAGTGCTGACCAAGACGGGCGGGCTGCTGAAGGCTCGCACGGAACAGATGCAGGACTCCATCGATGACATCGCCGGCCAGATCGAGCGGATGCAGGCGCGCCTTGCGGTCAAGGAACAGCAACTGGTCAAAAAGTTCTCGCAGATGGAGACCACCATCGCCCGCCTGCAGAATCAGCAACAGGCGTTGACGAGAATGCAGGCGCAGAGCTCGAGCCAGCAGTAGGCACCTCGAACGCTGCAGGCGCGTCAGGGTTTCCCCGACGCTCAACGGGGCCACTCGGTCGATTGTCCTGCTGATGGAGAACGTCCTCGGACGTCTCCGTTGAGTCCCACAGCGGCCGTCCGGAGGCACGATGAACCACGCGGCGAGCGGCGCATACCTGCGTGTCCAGACGGAGACTGCCTCGCCGGGCCAGTTGATCGCCATGCT
>SCTU01000127.1 GCA_004297315.1 Dehalococcoidia bacterium
CCTCGGCCGTTCGCTCGACGACGTCCTCAAGCCGCCGGCACAACGGACGAAGGGGGGAGACCTGGGCCAGCAGGACTTCCTCAAGATCATGATCGAGCAGATGAAGGGCGCCAACCCGCTGGACGCAGAGGGCGGAGACGGCAACCAGTTCTTCGCCCAACTCGTGCAGTTCCAGACGCTGGACGCGATGACCGCGATGCAGAAGGCGATCGTGGCGCTGACCGAGGTCAGTGGGCTGAGCCAGGCCGCTTCGCTCGTCGGCAAGACCGTGAGCGCCTCGGTGTCGCGGACGGCGGATCCTACGACGGGGCTTCCGCGCCCGGATGAGGTCGTCAGCGGCGTCGTCAAGCAGGTGACGTTCGACGAGGGAGGGGCCACGGCCCACCTCGCAAACGGCCGCCAGGTGCCGATGAAGTCGGTGAAGGCGGTCGGGTGATGGCGGGGATCGACGGTGCGAGCGGCGTCCGCGGGGCTGTCCCCGCCGGCCACCCGACCCCGGGCGCTGCCACGGGTGCGACTGGCAACTTCGGCCTGCACTTCTCCCGGCACGCGCAGAGGCGGCTGGAGCAGCGCGGGATCGACATCGACGGGGCACGCATGGCGCGCCTCGAGCAGGCCGTGGGGCACGCGGCGGCGAAGGGCGCACGGGAGAGCCTGATCCTGCTGGACGAGATGGCGCTGGTGGTCAGCGTGCAGAACCGCACGGTCGTCACGGCGATGGACCAGCAGGCAGGGAAGGAGCAGGTCTTTACGAACATCGACTCGGTCGTCATCGCGTCGTAAGCGCGACACGCCACCAGGACGCTGCACGGCTGGACCTTCCCAGGGGGCCGAGGCAGCAGAGCACATCGCACGCAGGGCATCGGGCGGCCTCGACCAGTTCGAGGCAGGCCAGCCCCCGGGGAACGGACAGTAACGGCCATGATGAAGGCACTTTTCGCGGCGATCGCGGGCCTGCAGAACCACATCACCTATATGGACGTGGTGGGCAACAACATCGCGAACGTCAACACGCAGGGCTTCAAGGCGAGCCGTGTGACCTTCCAGGACATGCTCACTCAGACGATCAGCGGCGCGTCCGCGCCGACGGAGAGCCGCGGCGGCACCAACCCGCAGCAGGTTGGCCTGGGCATCAAGATCGGCGGCATCGACGTCCTGCACACGCAGGGGTCGCTCCAGGCGACGGGCCGCAACACGGACTTCGCCATCCAGGGCAGCGGCTTCTTCGTGATCCAGGACGGCACCCGCACGTTCTACACGCGCGACGGCGCGTTTGACGTGGCCGTCTCGGGCGAGCTCGTGAACCCCACGAACGCCTACAAGGTGCAGGGCTGGCGTGCCGACACGAACGGCGTCGTGAATATCGACGCCCCGCTGACCTCGCTCCTGATCCCGATGGGCCAGAGCATCGCCGCGCAGGCGACCACGCAGATTTCGCTACAGGGCAACCTCGACGCCGGCGCGAGCATCACGCCTCCCGGCTCCTTCTCGACGACCGTCGACATCTATGACTCGCTCGGTCAGGCGTACCCGGTGACCATCAAGTACACCAAGACCGACCAACCGAACAAATGGGACGTCACCGCCACCTCCACGAACGCAAAGGTGAACGCGTTGACCGTCGACACCGGGGCCGGCGGCACGACGGTCGAGTTCGATGCCACAGGCCGCCGGATCGACCCGCCCGCCGGCGAAAAGATGTCGATCGACGTGGACCTTGCTACCGAGTCGGGGGCGGGCACTACCGGCACGGTCGCGTTCACCGTGGAGGTCGACCAGGAGTCGGTGACGCAGTTCGCCGGCCTGGGCAACATCGCCCCAACGTTCAACAACGGATACTCCGCCGGCTCGCTGATCACGTTCAGCGTGGGGCCCCTGGGCGACATCACGGGCATCTTCTCCAACGGCACGTCGCGGCCGTTGGGCCAGATCGCGATGGCGTTGTTCACGAACCCTGCTGGCCTCCAGCGCGCCGGATCGAACAACTTCGAGTCGACCTCGAACTCCGGCGTGCCGGCGATCGGCCGACCGAGCACAGGAGGCCGCGGCTCGATCGGCGCGGGCGTGCTCGAGGGTTCAAACACCGACCTCGCGCGCGAGTTCACGAACGTCGTGATCGCGCAGCGCGGCTTCCAGGCTTCGAGCCGGATCATTTCCACGGCCGACCAGATGCTGGAAGGCCTGGTCAACCTGATCCGATAGCGGTGGTGTGACGGGGTACGGCGCGGCCGCATCCCGCGTAGATGACCGGTCGCGAGCCGCGTGAGGAAGGACCTCGCGCGGCACCGAGACCGTCGAGGGAGGCGCACGATGGGCGCGGAGCCGGAAGGACTCCTTGGCCTCACACGCTTCGCGGAGCGTGTCTCCGCCGGCGCCCTGATCTACGAGCAGGGCGACGTCCCGCAGCGGATCGTCGTCGTCCTGCGTGGCCACATCCAGTTTGAGGTCGTCGCCGAGGACGGCGCAGTGTCCGTCGTCGGCGGTGCCGGGCCGGGGCAACTTGCCGGCCACATCGCCGCCGTGAACTCGCGCCCCACCTCGGCGGCCGCGCGGGCTTCGGAGGAGACCATTCTCCTTTCGATCCCCCTCGAGGCGCTGGGGGAGGCAATCGAGGACGCGCCCGGCCTCGCCGTCGAACTGGCGCAGGCGCTGGAGGCGTCGCCCGGCGACGGCGGAACTGCCCGCCAGGAGGTCCTGATCCCCATCGCGCGTCCGGTGGACGACCAGTTCTTCTTCATCGACGACGCGGACTGTCCTGTGTGCGAAGCCGCCTTCGAGTACCTACGCATCCGGACGCGCGGGGTGCGCCCGTCCCAGCGGGACTCCGACCTTCGCGTCAGTTACTCCACCGTCGACCCGACCTGGTACGCGTTGGTCGTCTGTCCCAGGTGCTTCTTCGCCTCGTATCGAGACGACTTCAGCACCCTCGACCCCGAGGAACGGGAGCGCCTGTCGGCGACCAGCGACGACCGTCGCACGATCGCGACGCGGCCGCTGACGGGGCTTCGCACGGTCGAGGATGCGGAGGCTGCTCTCGACCTGGCCATGCAGTGTTACGGGTTGCGGCATCCAAACGAGCGACGGCACGCGGTGCTGCTGCATCGTCGCGCCTGGCTCGCGCGAGGCAAGGGCGATAGCGCCACCGAGATGGTGTGGCTCGCGCGTGCGCGCGACGCCTACCAACAAGCATACGAGCGCGACCCGGACGTCTCCGAGGAGGGCGCTCTGCACGCGGCGTACCTGATCGGCGACCTGACCCTCCGACTTGGGGATCCCCAGGCAGCATCCCGCTGGCTCGAGGTCTGCCTCAAGGGAGTCATCGGAGACCAGTCCGGCCTCGTAAGGATGGCCCGCGAACGCCTGCACGACGCGCGCGAAGCGCTGAACGCGCAGTCCGGTGCAGTCCAGGCCGGGTCGTGACGCGGGCCGTGAAGCCGTGGCGGGAATGGTCCCGGAGCGTCGGCTATTCCCTGCTGATCGGTGTCGCGTTCACGGGTGCGCTCTTGAGCCTCGGGTTGTTCGCCAGCGCGCCCGTCTCCGGCGACGAGCGGCTGGTCGTCGCCGATCTGCGCGGGCACGCGCTGGTCGTCATCGATCCCGCACGGCCTGACGAGGCGCGACGCATCTCGCTGCCGGGCGGCCCGCACGAGTTGCTCCAGATGCCGGACGGGCGCATCGCTGTCTCGCTGGAGCAATCGGGCGCGGTCGCCATCGTCGATATCGAGTCGGGTGCCATCGAGTCCCTCGAGACCGGCGGCCTTCCCCACGGCCTCGCGCTGCAGCGAACACTTGAGGGAGACCGGCTACTCGTCACCGACCGCGAACACGACGCGGTACGTCGCTTCGCCGTCGGCAGTGCCGCCTCCACTTGGAATGAACTGGAGGCCATTGCGGTAGCGGGCTGGCCGCACGCGGTGGTCGCCGGCAGTGGAGGGTCGGTGGCCGTCGCACGCGCGCGCGACTCGATGCTGTCGATGGACGGACGTGACATCGCGGTCTCGGCGCTGCCAGAGACGCTCGCGCTGGCGCCGGACGGGGATCGCTTCGCGACGGCCGGGGCCATGGGCGGCGCGGTCCAGATCGTGAATCGGGACGGTTCCGTCGAGCAAGACGTGCCCGTCGGTGGACGCCCCGTGCGGGCGGCGTTCTCGCCGGACGGCGCACTCGTGGCCGTCGCGCTCTCGGCCTCGTCCGAAGTGGCGCTCGTCGACCGCGCGGGCGGCGTCCGGCGAGTGGTGGTGGCCGGGACGCCGGACGGCCTCGCGTTCTCCACGGATCGCAGAAGGCTCTTCGCGGGCGACATGGCCGGCGGCCGCGTGACGGTAGTGGAAGTCACGACCGGACGGGTGCTTGCGGTGATCGGGGCGGGAGTTTCGGCCGGGAGCCTGATCGTCCTCGATCGGGCCCGCTGAAAGGCCCGCTCGCGGCATATGCGACAATCACGGTCCCAATCGTTCCTTCCGATGGACGGAGCAATGCGGCGTGTCAGTCGACGGTGTCTGCTCGTGGGGCGGCGGGTTCCTGCGGCGCGGCTGCAGTCGCGTGGCCGTGGGGGTCTGCGTGTACTGTGGCGAGCCGTTCTGCGCGGACCATGGCACGGTGCGTCAGGATTACTACGAGGTCTGCCAGCGCAAGGTCTGCCTGGCGAAGTATGCGGACGTCGACGCGCACCAACGCTGGCTGGAGGCGCACCGCTTCGCGAACAACACCTCGATGTGTGCCCAAGACGGGTGTGGGGAGCGGATGCAGCACGCCTGCCAGCGCTGCCGCCTGCGCTTCTGCGAACAGCACCTCACCGACCGAGCCGTCACCGAGCGCCGCCTGGAAGGCGAAGTGCGCGTCGTGCAACTGATGTGCCCGCATTGCGCCGCGCGCCGCACGCTCTGGGACTAACCGGAAGCCCTTAGAGCAGACGGGCCGTCGCCACGGACGCCTCGCCTGGAGGCGTCGCCGCGAGGATTCGCCCGGCAGCGTCCACCACGAACGCGCCCCCGGCGCGCGAGGCCGAGCCTGCGGCCGCGACGGCCACGCCGTCCTCGATCGCGATCGCCCGCGCGGCGCCGGCCACCGGTGCAGCCGCGTCGCCCGCACACCACGCCGTAATGCCGGCTCCGGAGGGCGCGGGGAGGACGAGCCCTTCCGCGCCACAGAGAAGTCCGACCAGCCCATACCTCGTCCGCACGGTAGATGGCGCATCCTCACCGGCGTGGAACCCCGCCGCGCGCTCGTCCCTGTCGAGGACGGACTGACGATGCGCAGCGATCACGCGGCCGTCCTCGATGGCGTAGGCGCTCTTGTACGTGAGGCCCTCGGCGCGCTCGGCGAGGCCCGCAAAGATCGTCGCGCCGCAGTCCGCGCTCAATGCTTCGAGGAACGGGAGTGTCTCCGTGGCGGTGACGGCGCGCGGGTCGGTCCCCGCTAGGTCCGGGAGCACGACTAGGCGCGCGCCAGCCGTGACAGCGCCGTGGACGAGCGCGCGCACCCGCTCCATCGATTCCACGGCTGACGGCCGCGCGTCGAAGGCGACCGCTGCCACCTCGCCACGGAACGGCTCTCCCGGTGAGCGCGCAACGCTATCCGGGGGCAGCCCGGCGACGTCGATCGCCGGGCCCGGCGGGGCTTCGAGGTCGATCTCAGTGGAGACGACGCCCGATTCACCCGCGGGCGCGCGCACGCTCCACTGCCCCGCGGGGTCGATGACACCGGCGCTGCCTGCGTAGCGGACGATGCCGCCCTCGCTTCCCGCCTTGCCGCCGACGATCGCCCACGCACCCAGGAGGGCAGCGCGCGATTCGAGCAGGTCGGACTCGACGCTCGCGTCATTCGCCAGACCTCGCCCCGCCCCCCGCGGTGCGGCCGCGGCGATCAATAACTGCGCACCGGCGAGATCGCGGATCAGGCCTCGACGCGCCAGGTCGCGTCCTACGACGAGCCCGATCCGCACGCCCTCGATCTCGGCGACTACCGGCCCCCGGCCAGGAGTGAACCAACCGAAGGCATCCCGTTCGCCAGCGCGGGCGACTTCGCGTCCGTCCGGCCCAAACAGCACCAGCTCGTTGCGCAGGGCGCCGTCCGCATCGGTGCTGACGATCCCTGCCGCGATCGCGCATCCCGCGCGCCGAGCCCGTTCCGCGAGCGGGCCGGTCCAGGCCGATTCCGAAGGGAGGGACAGTGCCGCTGCCGCCTCGCGCGAAAGCAGTGCCCAACCGGGGACGGCCGCTTCCGGCAACACGAGAAGGGCGTGGCCGCCGATCGCCTGGTCGACCCTGGCCAGCAACGCCTCCCACCCGCGGGCATGCTCTGCCGCCTCGAACGTCCGAGGCTGAAGGGCAGCGATGCGAAGCGGGCGCGGCATGACCCGGCGCTAGCCTCGGCGCACGGGGTTGTGGAGCACGCCGACGCCCCCCACCTCGACCTCGCAGAGGTCGCCATCCACGATCGGCGCCGTCTGGCCGGGTGTGCCGGTGAAGACGAGGTCGCCGGGTTCCAGCGTGAGATAACGCGAGATATGGGCGATGCACTTCCGGATCGGGTGGATGAGCAGGCTGGTGTCCGACTCCTGCTGGAGACGCCCGCTGATCCGTCCGGCAACGTGGATCGCCTCCGGCTTCAGGTCAGTCTCGATCCACGGGCCGACCGCGGTGAAGGTGTCGCTGGACTTCGCCCGCAGCCACTGGAGGTCGCTCTGCTGCCAGGCACGCTCTGAGACGTCATTCCCCGCCGTGTAGCCGAAGACATACGCGTCGACGTCAGACTCGCTGACGTTGCGCGTGCGCCGCCCGATGACGGCGACGACCTCGGCCTCCATGTGGACGTTCGTGCTGTCGGGCGGGAGGACGATCGACTCGCCCTGCGCGATGAGAGACGACGGCGCTTTGAGGAACCCCTGAGGCTCACCCGGCGCGGGACGCTCGCCCGCGTGGCTCTTGTAGTTGATGCCGATCGCGACCACCTTCGTCGGGACGCAGGGGACCAGCAGGCGCACCTGGGACAGCGGGACGGCACGCCCCATCTCGACCGGCCGGTCGAAGGTGTCACCCTCCAGGAGGTGGACGGTCTCACCGTCGACGCGGGCCGTGTAGATGTTGCCCTCGACCTGTACGCGCGCGATCCGCATTCACTCCCCCTCCATGCCTGGGTCGGGCGATGCTACCGCGCCGCGCGGAGATGCGGGCCGCGAGACGGGTCCGGGCCGAGCGTCGCCACCGCGTCCGCGAGGATCCCGTCGCACATCGCGCGAATTACGAGGAGGGAAGTCAGCGACTCACCCGCCGCGTCCACCCAGGGCGGCGAAAGCAGGCGCCTCCAGTGTGCTGTCCCGACTCCGGCAGCGGTTTCGAGCATCGCGATGCGTGCCGCTTCGACTTCCGCACGCACGGCCAGCCAGTCCTCGGAGTCAGGTTCGCTGCGCGACTCCGGCGGGCCTGCGACGTCGTTCGTGTCGAGCGAGGCGAAGAACTCGGCGTGGGCGCGGTCGCGTGCGGCGTGCTCGAGCAACAGCGCGCCGAGCGTCCCGACGGTCTGGCCCAGATTCGCAAACTCCGGGATCGCCAGCGTCTGCGCCCCGGATCGGGGATCGCAGGCGTCGAGTGCAGCGGTCAACTGACGCCGGCCATCCTGCAACGCGACCCATGGATCGATGCCTGCGAACGGCGTGCGGTCGTCGGCGTTGCCGTCTTCGATCTGCTCGATGTTGGCCATGCGTCGAGTCTACGAAGCGTGATCGATGAGCGCCCGTGATCGCGCGGCCGCCCCTGATCGATCGACGCGAGGGCGCGGGGTGGATCCTTGCGACGATCCGCGCCGTAGGGCTGGTGAAAAAAGTTGTCAACTTTTTTCACGTAATCCACTGGAAAAATATTGCGAGTACGCACATTCGTGTTAGCATTTCGGCGTCCGGGGCCTCGTGACGGTGAGGTGTAATTGATGGTCACAGCAAAGAAGCCCGCTGCGAAGAAGCCGGCAGCAAAAAAGCCGGCAGCAAAAAAGCCGGCTGCGAAGAAGCCGGCAGCCAGGAAGCCCGCCGCCAAGAAGGCTGCGGTCAAGAAGACAGCGGCCCGAAAGCCGGCGGCCAAGAAGCCCGCCGTCAAGAAGGCCGCGGCGAAGAAGCCGGCCGCCAAGAAGGCGGCCGCGAAGAAGCCAGCGGCGCGCAAGCCCGCTGCGAAGAAGCCCGCCACCCGCAAGGCGGCGGCGAAGAAGCCAGCGGCGCGCAAGCCCGCTGCCAAGAAGTAACAAGAGCCCCTCGAGCCCCCTGGACACGACACACCCCCGGCATCCGCCGGGGGTGTGCTCGTTTCTGCGGGGCCGATGCAGGCGCGCCAGTCCCCCCGACCGCGGCCTCGGTGTACGATCCGCGCCTGCGATCGAGGTGCCGCGCGGCCACCTGAGTGTCGCCCGACGAGGTGCGCGTGCTCCAGCCGCTTCCGTACGACAACCTGCACCTGTACAACTCGCTCACGCGTCGGGTGGAGCGGTTCGTACCGCGCGAGCACCGCACCGTCTCGCTGTACGTGTGCGGGATCACCCCGTACGACGTCGGACACCTCGGACACGCCCTCGTCTACGTCGCCTTCGACACGCTTCGCCGGTGGCTCGAGTTCAACGCCTACGAGGTCCGGCACGTCCAGAACATCACCGACGTGGACGACGACATGGTCCGCGTCTCACGCCGCCTCGGTGTGACGATCCGCGACCTCACCGACCGGAACCAGCAAATCTACCTGGACGAGATGCGCGCGCTGGACGTCCTCCAGCCGGACCTCTACCCCCGCGTCTCCGAGATGATCCCGGAGATCATCGAGACCGTGCAGCGGCTGGTCGCCCAAGGCTTCGCATACGAGCGCGACGGCTACGTGTTCTTCGACGTCACGCGGACGCCGCAGTTCGGCGTGCTGGCGGGGCTGAGCGGCCAGGCGTTGCTCGACTTCAAGAGCGACTCGATGCCGGAGGAGCCGCAGCACCTGAAGCGGAACCCCCTCGACTTCCTGGTCTGGCAGCCATGCACCGACGAGGGCGCGAGCTTCGCCTCGCCGTGGGGCCCGGGCCGGCCGGGATGGCACATCGAGTGCTCGGTCATGGCGTGCCGCCATCTCGGCGACCAGATCGACATCCACGGCGGCGGCAAGGACCTGCGCTACCCGCACCATGACTCCGAGATCGTCCAGTCCGAGGCCGCCAGCGGGCTGGCCCCGTACGCGGCGTTCTGGCTTCACAACGGCACGATGGGCTTCGGCGGGCAGAAGATGTCGAAGTCCCTCGGCAACCTCGTGAAGGTCAGCGACTTGCTCGGCGAGGGCCACACGGGCAACGGGATCCGCCTCTCGCTACTGGCTACCCGCTGGCGCGACGACCGCGACTTCGACCGCGAGGTGCTGGCGCGCAGCGAGGAGACGGCGCGACTGCTGGAACGCGCGGCGGGCGCGGCAGGCGGGCCCGCGGACCGGCTCCGCGTCCAGCCCTACCGAAACGCCTTCCAGGCGGCGATGGACGACGACCTCGACACTCCGAAGGCGATCGAGGTGCTCGGCGACCTGGCACGCGCACTGCTGGAGGGCCGTGTGGCCGGCGACACGGGGACTCCCACCCTGGTCGAGCTCGCCGGCGTGCTCGGGGTGCGGCTGAGCCCGGAGTAGTCCCGGCACGCGCCCGGTCGTAGCCTGTACGTATGTCCCGGGACGCACGCCTCGCGCGGCTTTCGCGCGATCACCACCATGCGCTGACATTGGCGCTGCGCATCCAGCGCGAACTCGCGTCCGCGGAGCCGGGCGACGTGGCCGCGCTCGCGCGCGACGTGCTCCGCTACTGGGATGAGGCGATGACGCCGCATCTTGCTGTGGAGGCGCGCGCGCTGCTGCCGCTGCTCGCCGCCGGCCACGACGGTGGCCTCGCGCTCGCGGGCCGCGCCCAGCGAGAGCACCGCGAGCTCGCCGAACTCACCGCCGAGATCCGGCGGGCAGATCCGGCGAAGCGCGCGGAAGCCCTCCTGCGCCTCGGGGCCGCGCTCTCTGCACTCATCCGCTGGGAAGAACGCGACCTGATGGAGTGGGCGCAGTCCCACCTGGATGGCGCGGCCCTCGAGCACCTCGCGGAGGCCGTGGCGAAGTCGCTGCCGGCGCAGGCCGTCCCGTGCCCGGTGCCGCACCTGCCATAGCGCCGCCCTCCGAGCACCTATCGCCCGGGCGGGACCGACGTCGGCTTCGTCGGGCCTCCGCTGGGGAGAAAGAACGAGAAGGTTGTCCCTGATTCCTCCGTGGACTCGACGGCGACCGAGCCGCCGTGGGCCTGGACGAGCTCCTGGACGATCGCCAGGCCAAGACCGCGGTGGCGTCCGGTGCGGGCGGTGTCCGCCTGGTAGAACCGGTCGAAGACGCGCGCGCGCACGTCCTCGGGCAGTGGATCGCCCTCGTTGTGGACGTCGACGAGCACTCCTCCCGCGACGGCCTTCGAGGTGATGGTGACGGCGCTTCCCCGGCGGGCGAAGCGGACTGCGTTGTCCACGAGGTTGGCGAGCACCTGCTCAATCCGCCGCCCGTCGGCGCGGACGACGGCCCCGGACTGCGGGCGCGCCCGCAAGCCGACGCCGAACTCGTCCGCCTGGTGGCGCAGGCGTGGCACGGTGGCGGCGACGAGGTCGTCGACAGCCACGTCCTCGATCTCCATCCGCACCGTGCCCGACTCGATCTCGCCGAGGTAGATCAGGTCGTCGACCAGGACACGCATCCGCTCCGCTTCTTCATGGATGAGCGCGCCAGCCTCACCGGGCTGGCCGACGCCCTCCGCCAGCGCCTGCGAGAAGCCCTGGATCGACGTGAGTGGGGTCTTTAATTCGTGCGAGACGTCCGCCAGCAGATCGCGCATCGCCTTGTTGCTGCGGCTGATCTGCGCGGACATCTGGTTGAACGCCGAGGCGAGCCGCCCCACCTCGTCCCCGCCGTGGACCTCGATCCGTTGTTCGAGGTCCCCGCGTGCCATCGCTTGGGAGGCCCGTGTCATCTCCGCGATCGGGGTGGTAATTCTCGACGCGAGGATGAGCGAGAAGATCACGGCGACCGTGCCGGCGCCGAGGCCGGCGAGCCCGAGCCGCGGGAGGAGCCGCGCCCAGGACTGGTTCACGTCAGCCGCCGGGACCACGATCACGAGGCGGGTGGGCATCCTCGTCTGGGCGGCTGCGGCGATGCCGGTGACCTCCGCCTGCGTGAAGAAGTAGAGGTCGCGTCCGTCGCGGGTGACACGTTGCGAACGGAATGACTCCATCCCGCCGACCTCGTTTTGCGGCGGAGCACCGCCCGGAAGATCGATCGTCTGGCCGAGGAAGCCCTGATCCCTCGCGGTGTCCATGACCACGCGCTGCTGCGGGTCCACCAGCAGGACACGGAACTGGTAATGGTCGGCGACCTCGACCAGTTGCGCCCGGATCACCTCGGGCGGCCAACCGGCTTGCTGGAGGTTGCGGGTGCCTTCCGAGATCGGCCCGACGAGGAGGCCGATGCGCTGTTCGGCCGCCTGGTTCTGCTCCTGGCGCAGCAACAGCACGAAGCCCGACGCCGAGAGGAACAGTGCAAGGGCGATCACCAGCGCAAAGCCGACGATCAGGCGGGCACGGAAGCTCGCCAGCATGACGGACGCCTACGACTTCGCGGGCTGCGGCACCAGCTTGTAGCCCACGCCCCAGACCGTCTCGATCTTCGGGCGGGCGGACTTCAGCTTCTCGCGGAGCCAGGCCACGTGGACATCGATCGTGCGGGCGTCGCCGTAGAAGTCCTCGCCCCAGACCATCGAGAGCAGCCGCTCGCGGTCCATCGCCACGTTGGGATGCCGCATGAACGCCTCGAGCAGGTCGAACTCGCGCTGGCGGAGCCGGACGTGCTCACCGGCCACCACGACATCGCGCGAGGCGGGGTCGAGGGTGAGGTCCTCGATCGTGACCGGCTGAGGCTCGGACTCGTCGCCGGGCGCGCGGTCCCAGGTCCGCCGGCGAAGGTTCGCCTTCACCCGCGCGACGACCTCGCGAGGGTTGAACGGCTTCGTGATGTAGTCGTCCGCCCCCATCTCGAGGCCCACGATCTTGTCGACGTCGTCTGAACGCGCAGTGAGCATGATGACCGGCACGTCCGAGTCCTTGCGGATCTCGGTGCAGACATCGAAGCCATTGAGTTCGGGCATCATCAGGTCGAGCAGGACGAGGTCCGGCGATTCCGCGCGGAAGCGTTCGAGCGCCTCGCGCCCGTCGCGCGCCGCGACGACCTCGTACCCGGCCTCGCGGAGGTAGAGGCGCAGCAACTTGACGATGTTGGCTTCGTCGTCGGCGACGAGGATCTTCGCGGTCATCTGGGGTGCCTGCGCGTCCTCGACATGCCGTCTGGACACGGCTGGTCGGCGGGGAAGAGAAGGGTCAGGGCCGGCCCGGGCTCCCGAGGGAGCGCCGAAGCGGTTCGCAACCGCTCCCACCACAACCTGTTTCTGCGAACCGTCCCGTCCGGGCTCGGCCCCTTCCTGCAAACGAGGATGGCCGCGCGCGGTTGGCGTTCCTTAAGGGAAGTGTAAACAAAGTGTGCGAGTTAGGGGGCTTCGGTGGGGCTGGCAACCGCCTCGGAGTCCTCAGGCACCGAGGTGCCGGAGAGCCGCGGTGAGTTCGGTATGCCCGGGGCCCGCTGCCGCCGCGCGGTTCTGGCCGACCACCTCGTGCAACAGTTCCTCGCGGAGGACGGAAATCGCGCGGGGCGCCTCGATCCCGAGCTTGATCCGCTCACCGTCGATGGCGAGCACCCGGACGACGACCTGCCCGTCGATGACGATGCCCTGCTCGATCTTGCGCGTGAGGATGAGCACCGCGCGGCCTCCTTGCCCCAAACCGGTGTCCCGCAGGTGCCGCCCGCGCTCCTAGGCGGAAGCCCGCTGCGACTCCCGGGCCGCCCACGAGTCGAAGACGCTGGTGCGGAGGGAATACTCGGACTCCCCGAGGATGACCTGGCGCGCGAGGTGCGTCCGCCGGGAGAAGACCAGGGGCGCCAGCAGGTTGGCCGTGATCGCGGCCGGGTCTTGGTCGAGCGTCAGCAGGCAACGCACGGCCGCGTCACCAGCCTCCTGGAGCCCGAGCGCCTCGACATCGCGGTCGGGAAGTTCGAAGGCGTAATCGTGCCGGATGAGGAACGGCTCGATGACCGCGAACGAGATGTCCGGGTCGTCCAACGAGACGAGCCATTCGACGGGGCCCTCCGGTTCCCGGACGAGCGCGAACCGCCGGAGCGACTCGAAGCCACCGATACCGGGCTCGAACGCGAAGATCTGCTCTTCAGCGACATCCACGGATTGCTCGACCCCCAGAAGGGTTGTCGTCACGCGCATCTCTTCTCTCCTCCACCGACGTCGAGGACGCCCGCCCTCAGCGCAGGAACTCGAGCAAACTGTCCGTCAGTGACTTGGCGGTGGCGCTGAGTGCCGCCTGCAGCGCAACGTCGCGCAGTTGCAGGTCGACTGCCTCCTGCGTCAGGTCGGCATCCTCCAACTGGCTCACCTGCGTCTGGAGGTTCGCCTCGTCGCCCGCCAGCCGCTCCTCGACGAGCTCGACGCGCCGGACTCGCGCCCCGATCTCGCCGCGCGCCGCCAGCATGCGGTCGATGTCACCCTTGAGCGCGGTGCTCCCCGCGCGAATCCCCGTACGGTCCCCCGCACGGAGGGCGTCGCGGAAGCCGATCAGCGAGGTGAAGACGCCACCGAAGAGCGCCTGCCCGTCGAGGCTCACCTCGACCGTCTCGCCGTCGCCGATCTCGCGCGTGACGGTGCCGGCGTCGCCGGAGAAGGTCACCGCGGTGGCGTCCGAAGGTGTATCGAGCATGAATGGCGGGGATGCGGTCTGGAATCCGCCGAAGAGGTGTCGACCGCCGTACGAGGCGTTTCCAACGGTCGCCGCTTCCTGGAGCAGGCTGTCGACCTCGGTCGCGATCGCTGCGCGCCCTCGCGCATCGACGGCGGTCGAGTCGGCTTGCACGGCGAGTTCCTCGGCGCGCGCGAGCACTCGTCCGAGGCTTTCCAGCGCGGCCTCGGTCACGCCGAGTTCGGACTTCGCCAGTTCGACAGTCCGCTGGCGCTGGGTGACGAGTCCCAGGCCGGTGCGCATGGTCATCACGCGGCTGTTCCCAAACGGGTCGTCCGAGGGCCGGTTGATCCGGCGGCCGCTGGCCATGCGGTCTTGCGTCCGTGCCAGGCGCGCCTGCGCAGCCTGGATGTGTTGCATCAGCCGGGAGGTATTGCCGGCGTTCGTGATGCGGAGCATGCAACGCCTCCCTATGCGAGCCGCAGCAGATGGTCGAGCATGTCGTCGATCGCCCGGATCATCCGTGCGGCCGCCTCATACCCGCGTTGGTACTGGACCATCGAGACCATTTCCTCGTCCAGGTTCACGCCGGAGGTCGCCTGCTGGATGGACTCAAGGTGCTGCAGGCGCATCTGCTGCGACTCCACGAGCCACTCGGCGTCGCGTGTCGCCACGCCGACGCTCGTGACGACTCCGTTGAGGTAGGCCGAGTAGTCCTCGGTGCCACCGTTCATGGAGAGAGCCTGCTGCAGGCCCGCAATCGCGAGCGCGTTCCGTCCGTCGCCCACCGATCCGGACGCCGACGCGGCGGCCACGAGGTCTGCGTCGGCCAGGATCGCTGCGTCGACGTTCAGCGTGGCCGCGTTCGTGCCGCTGAAGAACGCCGTACCGGTCGTCGTCCCGTCCAGGGCGTAGCCTGCGGCGTGGGCGGCATTTACGTCGGACACGATCTGGCCGACCAGCGCGTCGAGGCTCGCGGCCCGACCGGGCAGATCGACGTCGCGCTGGTAGAGCAGCCCGCCGATCTCGCCTGAGCGTACCAGGGCGGTGCCTCCGTCCTGCCGCCACTGCAGGTCGTAGAGGTTCGAGTCCGCCGGGTCGCGGACGAGATCGATCTGGTCCGCGTTGATGCCGGTCACGATCGACCGCCCGCCGACGAAGACATCGACGTTCCCGGCGTCATTTTCGATCGTGTGCACGTCGACGAGCTGCGCCAGGCGGTCCAGCAGCAGGTCGCGCTCGTCCGTGAGGTCGGACGCGGGACTGCCGCTCGCCCGGGTCTCGAGGATCCGACCGTTCAGCGACGCGAGCCGCCCCACGATGCTGTTGACCTCCGCGACCGCGTTGGCGATCCGGTTGTCGGCCTCCAGGCGGAGGGTGGAGAGGCTGCGCGCGACCCGGCCCGTCGCGAGCGCGAGGGTCTGCCCGGCCTGTACGACCCCGGCGCGGGTCGCGCTCTGCTCGGGCGCGTTCGCGAGGTCGCGCCAGGCGTTGAAGAACTGGTCCATCGCGTCCTGGAGGCTGCCAGGCCCGCTGACACCGAGGGTGGCCTCGACAGCGCCAAGCGAGGTCGCGCGGGCCTGATAATCGTGCGCGGTACCGCTCTCCGTGCGCGCCTGGAGGTCGACAAAGCGGTCGCGCAGTCGCTCGACGCCGCGGAAGTCGACACCCCCGCCGACACCGCTCGCGGAGGCGGGTCCGGCCTGGGTGAGCACGACGCGCTGCCGGGAATAGCCCGGGGTGTTCACGTTGGCCACGTTGTGCGCCACGGCGTCCATCGCCTGCTGCTGCGCGAACAGCGCGCGCATCGCGGAGTTCAGTCCGACGGAGATCGCCATGGCAGACTGTCGCTTCCTGCAGGCGGCTATGCGCTGCGGTCGAGCGTGCGCCCGCCATTCGCGGCCGTGCCCCCGACCGGCGTGTACATGCCGCCGGCCAGGACCGAGCGGAGGTAGTTCACCCAACGGTCGACCAGCGCCCTGCTGCTCTCCAGCAACCGCTGGTTGACTTCCTGCGTCTCGTGAAGCGCGGTCGCCTCAACCCGGAGCACCTCCCCGGCACGCTTCAACATCTCCGCGAGGCCCGGCGGCAGCACGCCCGCGATCTGTGCCAGGGTGGCGGTGTCCGGATCCACGCCAGTCGCCATCGAGATCGCCACGAGCGCCGTCATGCGCTCGGTCTCGAGCGCCTGGAGGTGTTCGAGGAAGACCTGCGATTCCTCCACGGAGGCCGTGAGTTCTTCCACGTCCCCCTGCACGATCGCCTGCTGCTGGCGACGCGCCACCTCCAGCAATCGATGCGTCATCTCCCGCTGCTGATCCATCACGGCGGCCAGGGCCTGGCCCCCTTCGGTGGCGTCCGGCGCCAGCGAGGTCATCGTGCCACGTCCCCGAACGCGCGCTCGCTGAGGCGGCGGGCGATCAGGCCGGCGTCGATGCCGTACATGCCACCCGCGATGCGCGCGCGCACCGACGCGACACGCTCCGCGCGGACATCGGGCTGCTGCTGGACCGCTTCCATCACACGGGCGAACGACTGGGCGCCGGCGGAGAGGGACACCTGGTCCATCCGCCTGCCGCTCGCGCCCCCCTGCGCGACGCGTCGAGGCGTCTCCTGCGCGGCGGCGGCCTGTGCCTGCGCCACCTGGCGCTGGTAGACGCCGGAGGCGTCCTGCGGACGGACGGGCAATACCATCACAGCACCTCCCGGCCGCTACGCGACCTGGTTCACCTTGGAGAGCATCTCCTCGACGGTCTTGTACGCGACGAGGTTCAGCTGGTAGCCGCGCTTCGCGATCACCAGGCCCGTCATCTCCGTCGCGATGTCGACGTTCGAGGCCTCGAGCCAGCCGGAGTAGACAACGCCCATGCCGTCCACGCCTGGTTTGCCCTGGATCGGCTCCTGCGACTCCGGCGTCGCGAGGAACCGGCTGTTGCCGATCGCAGCGAGGCCCTGGGGGTTCGAGAAGCGGCACAACTCGATCTGCCCGGCGACCACCCGCTTGCCATCGCGCGGTTCGTAGGGGCCAAGGTTCGCCAGCTCTTCCTCCGTGAGGTCACGCGTCACCGAAATCTCGCCGGTCCCCTCAACGCGGAGTTCGCGGAAGCGCGGCGGCAACTGGAGCGGGGGATCGAGCAGTTCCCCGGAGACGGTGGCCACGCGCCCGGTGCCGTCCAGCGTGAACATGCCCGCGCGGGTGTAGGCAAGCGAACCGTCATCGAGCTTCACCCGGAAGAAGCCATCGCCGGAGATGGCGAAGTCCATCTCGCGCCCGCTCGGCTGCAATGAGCCCTGCGAGAAGTCGCGCGTGATGCCGGCGGTGATCACGCCCGCCGAACTGGAGGAAACCTGCCCTTCCGCCAGTGCGGACACGATGGACGCGGTGTTGAGCACGTCCTGGAAGTGGATCTTGGCGCGCTTGTACCCGGTGGAGTTCACGTTCGCGAGATTGTTCGCGATCAGCTCGATGTTGCGCTGCTGTTCCACCATCCCGGAGATGGCAGCGTCGATGGAAAGGGACACGCTGGACCTCCGTTGCCTACACGCGGCCGACGTCGCGTACGGCGCGCTCGAGCGACTCGTTGATCGTGGAGAAGACGCGCTGACTGGCCTCAAACGTCCGGGAGAGGCTGAACATCCGTGTCGCCGTCTGCCCCATGTTCACGTTCGCCTCTTCGAGTGCGCCCTGGAGGACACTCGACCCGCTGTCCGTGAAGTCCACAGGTGTGACGGTGGCGCTTGGCGGGACCGCATAACAGGACTCGCCCGCGGGCAAGAGGTCGGCGGCGTCGACGTTGACGACGCCGAGCCGCGCGATTGGCTCCTCCTTGAGGATGGTGCTGCGCGATCCGTCCGGGTTCGTGGCCTCCTCTTCCACGAAGCGGAAGATGCTGCCATCGCCTTTGATCCGCACGTGCTCGGTGTCGACGATGATCGGCCGGGTCTCGCTGTCGAGGACGAGCGAGCCGTCGCGCCGGACCAGTTGATTGCGCTCGTCGCGGCGGAAATGGCCGTCGCGCGTGTAGTGGGTGGCGCCGTACCTCGTCCGCACGGTGAAGAATCCGTCGCCGCGGAGCATGACGTCCAGGGGTTCTGCGGTCTCGCGTTCGGCGCCCTGGCTGAGGTCCGTGCGCACCGTGGCGATGTAGGTGCCGGTACCGACGCGGCCGATCACGCGATCATGCGCGGCTCCGGCCGGTCCGGGGCCTTCGGAGGCCTCCTTGTGCGTCGCCAGCACACTGCCGAAGGCGGTCTGGGCGGACTGCTCTGCCTTGTACCCGACCGTCGAGGCGTTCGAGATGTTTGCGGCGGTGACGTCCTGCTGGCGCAGGCCGAGCAGCATGCCGGACGCCGCGGTGTAGAGCCCGCGGATCATGACGGCCTCTTCCCGAGGCGGAGCCCCGCGAAGAGCGAGAGCGCCATGGCTGAAGCCAGCACCCCCACGCGCAGCATGTCCGTGACGAGGGTCGTATCCCCCGTGTTGGGAAGTGCGCCTGGGGCGACCAGTCCGCCCGCCCCCTCGAGCCGGCTGCCGTCCGCCCCGCGCTGCCCGACCAGCGAGAAGTAGCCGCCGATTGAACGTTCGACTGTGGGTTGGGGAGCATCGTCCGGTTCGGGCTCCACGGTGATGATGAAGAGGTCAAAACCGAAGTCAGTGATCGGCGGCAGCGTGCCGCGGTAGGACGCCGCCCCGGCCTCGTCCGTGTTGAACCGGCCCACAGAGATGGCGTCCCCGATCTGCGAGTTCACCAGCCAGCCCTGATACTGCTTCCCTGCGAGGCGTGGAAGGCCGGTCGCCTGCACGCGCACGATCCCCTCGGCGAATAGCAATTCGGCGACGCCGGTGGCGTCGCGCGGGCCCCAGTTCGACAGGTCGATGTACGACAGTTTCACGGGCGTCGGCACGCCGTTGGCCTGCGCGGTCCCCGCCGGGATCGTGGCCAGCAGGAGTGCGAGGCCCGCGATCAGCGCGGAGGCGAGGCGGACGCCCAGCGACCGCCGACGCGCGGCGAGCGAGAAGATGGTCACGGACGCCCCCTGCGTGTGCGGGCGATCTTGACTTCTTCCAGGCCGACCCGCAGTTCCCGCGCAATCGCGCGGTCGGAGAGTCCTTCGTCAAGCAGGCGCTCGATCTGAGTCGAGACCGACGCCGCGGACTCGCCGGACACGTACTCGCCTGCGGCGCGCCCGAGCGCCATCCCCGCGGCGGCCGGCGTCCGGGACGGCTCGCTCAGCAGTAGCTCGAGGCTGGACCGCTGCTGCGTCAGTTGCTCGTGCAGTTCCGCCATCGTCTGCTCCAGGCGTTCGGCCAGGGCGTCGGCGGAGCGCGTGACGAGGGACGAGACGTGCTCACTCAGCAGGTCACGCTCGAGGTCCGGCTCGCGGGCGGCAGCAGCGCCGCCCCTCGCAGTCGCCTGCGTCATCATGACGGTCGAGAGGCCGGCGCCAGCCAGCACCGATTCGAGGTCGGCATGCTGCCGGGACAGGAGTGCGCCGTGATACAGGACGGCCAGTGCCAGGAGCAACACCGGGCCGCCGACCGCGACCGAGATGAGGAGGACCGAGACCGGGACGTTCATGCCGCTTTCCCTTGCTCGCGCGCCTGGAGCACGGCCCGCAGGCGGCCGAGGGCACGTGCGTGGAGCTGGCAGACGCGGGATTCCGAGATGCTCAGCACCTGCGACACCTCCCGCATCGTCAATTCCTCCTGGTAGTAAAGCGAGAGGATGAGCTGTTCCCGCTCGGGGAGTTCCCTAATCGAGTGGGCGAGATCACCGATCCGTTCCTGGTGCTCCATACCGAGCGAGAAATCCTCGTAGTCCGGGTCGGCGATGCCGGCGGCGGCTGCGCCGCCTTCCTCGTCGTCGTCGTACGTACCTACGGTGTCCAGCGAGACCGTGGTCCATGAGGCATCGACCAGGTGCCGCCGGTACGCCTCCGCCGAGAGGCCGAGCGCCGCAGCCACCTCCTCGTCGGCCGGCTCACGGCCGAGATCGTTCGTCAGCGCGAGGATCGCCTCCGTGGTTTCGCGCACCTTCTGGCGGACGGACCGCGGGAGGCGGTCCAGCGACCGGAGCGCGTCGATGATCGAGCCGCGGATGCGGGAGATGGCGTACGTCTCGAACTTCACCCCCTTGGTGGAGTCGAAACGCTCGACCGCCTCGATCAGGCCGATCGTGCCGAACGACAGCACATCCTCGTAGTCCAGGATCGCCGGCAGTGAGATCGCGAGGCGGCCCATCACGTACTTCACGAGCGGCGTGAACTGCAGGATCAGCCGCTCGCGCAGTTGCGGGTCTCCCGTTGCGGCATAGCGCTCCCAGAGCGCGAGGTTCGCCGCCTGGACGGCCTCGGGGCTTGCGTCCTCGCTGCTTCGGAGCCGAAGAGGTGACATGCTCATCTGCGTCCCTTACGCCTACGCTGCGCGGCGGCTGGCCGAGGCTGCCCGCGCTTCCCGCTCCGCCGGCAGGTCAACCGGCCGGCGTCCATCTGATGACTCGTCCGGCGCCGTGATCCCGCCCGACCTCCGAGTGCCCGGCGGCGCCGTCGATACCACGAGCTCGGCGAAGAAGGCCGCGAAGGCGACCGGCGGGAAGACCAGCAGGCCTCGCAGCAGCGCCACCTCCACCGCGTAGCCGGCCCACATCGAAGCGACGGAGGCTGCCACCGCGAGCCCCGCCCCGGCTCCGAGGCCCAGACGCAGAAGCGGCATCTAGAGCCGTCCCTTGCGGCGCATCTCGATCTGCTGGCGGGTCACGTAACGGATCAGCCGCTCCACGTCGGCGCGCGGAAGGTCCACGAAGCGGCCGTGCACACGGTGGTAGCGGCCGCCGCGGACGGGCGCGCGGACGCACAGGACCTCCACGCAGGTGTCCATCTCAACGGGGTCACCGTGGAGGCCGAACACCACACGGAGCCTCGTGCCCGGATCGGGCTGCGAGAGTGATTGCATCTGCATTCCCCCGCCGGACAGGTCGAGGATGGTGGTGTCCAGCAGCGGCGTCTCCGAGCCGTCGCGGCCGACGACCGCGATGTAGGTCGGCACGATCCGCGTGATGAGTCGGTAGTACGAACGTCGTTCGCTCTTCTCCGCTTCTGCCGGCGGCTCGACCACGAGACCCTCCGCGGGCGAAACCTCGACGAGGCGGACGCGCGTCGCGATGCGGTAGACCTGCCCCTGCACGGAGGCAAAGAGCGTCACCTCTTCACCCGCGCCCACAGGAAGGAATTCGCCCTCCCGTCGAGGCATCGTCAGGCGGACCGCGTCGTGCGAGACGCTACGGACGGCAGCCTCATACGCGACGTCCGGATCGCCGTCTGGCAGGACGA
Organism: Dehalococcoidia bacterium; assembly: GCA_004297315.1. GTDB lineage: Bacteria > Chloroflexota > Dehalococcoidia > UBA2979 > UBA2979 > SURF-43. Next base: position 21,143 of record SCTU01000127.1, read on the forward strand.
CGTTGACGCGAGTGCCAGGACGCAGGTCCACGTGGTCCATCGAATCCTCGTCGCTCAGCGTCCGCGCACGATCAGGAGGCCCGCGCGAGCGCGCGCCTGGCCGGCATCGCCGCATCCGCGGCCGCCCAGCGGCCTGTGGCGACGGCCGACGCGAGCGACCTCGTGTCGCCCGGTCGCGGCGCCTCCGTCACCTGGTCGGAATGGGTCGTGAACGCGACGCCCAGCGCGGCCTCGATCGCAGTGCCGGCAGCGGCCCCCAGCCGGTCCGTCTCGTCGCAGCGCGTGAAGACGAGGCCGGTCAGGCCATGCGGCGCGAACGCCTCGACCGCTACGCGCTGGTCCGCCGCGCGCATCGTCGCCGGCAGCGTCAGCAGCACATCACGGTCCGGCAACGAGCGGAGCATCGCGCTGAGTTCGGCGTGGCGGTCGCGCCGGCCGCCCATGTGGCCTGCCGTGTCGACGATGACGAGGTCGGAGGCACTCTCGGCGAGCAGTCGAGCGGCGTCGTCAGGCGCGTAGCAGAGGCGGACCGGTACGCCGAGCGCGGCGCCCATTGCCTCCAGTTGCTGCGGGGCGCCGGCGCGCGACACGTCGGTGCTGGCGACCGTGACGCGAAGGTCGCGGCGCCGCAGGTCCATCGCGAGGCGCATTGCCAGCGTCGTCTTCCCCGCCCCGGCCGGCCCGACCAGCACGAGCATACGAGGCTCGCCGGCGGGCGCGAGCGAGACCGGCGGCGGCAACAGCGCCGCGACCGCGTCCGCAAGCGCGCGCAGCCCGGCCTCACGCCCGACATCTCGTCCTAGCATCGACTCGACCCGGGCGAGGACTGCCGACGCGACGGCCCGGCTCATGTCTTGCTCATGGAGTTGTTCGTGCGCGGCGTGGAGCCCCGGCGACTGCTTCGAGCGCTCGCCCATCCGCTCCATGGCGATGGCCTCGACGAGCGTACTGATCTGGTCGACGCGCTGCGCCAGGCTGGCGAACGCCGGTGAGCCGTCGGACGCAAGTAATGCCACCGGGATCTCGAACGCCGCGTCCGCAGCCGCCCTGCGCCTACCGTCCCCTGCGCGCGAGGCGCCCACACCCTTGCCTCGATCCACGCGGCGGTTCAACAGCGCGGGGGCGAGTTCGATGGCCGGGTCCAACGGCATGCCCGTCGCCGCCTCTTCGGCCATGTCACGGACGAGGTCATGCGCCTTCGTGGAGTCCGACCGCGCGTCGGACGGCTCCGCGAGACGCGCGCGCACCTCGATAAGCGCCCGGGCAGGCTCGCCGACCGCACCGGGCGCGAGCATCTTTCGCGTCGAGACGATGATCGCGTCCCCGCCGAGTTCGTCGCGGACTTTCTGGTAGGCCTCTCGCAGGCTGGAAGCCGTGAACCGCTTAGGCTGCGACATACTGCTCCACCTCCACCATGCCCACCGCCTCCACCTCGACCTCGCGCGCGACCTCTGCGAACGAGAGCACTGCGAGCGAGGGAAGCGACCGTTCGATCAGCCGGCGCATCGGCCGGCGGACGCGCGCGGACGTCAGCAGCAGCGGGTCGTGGCCTGCGGCTGCCGCGCGGCCCATCTGGTCGGCAATCGACCCGAGGAGGTGCTGGAGCAGTTCCGGCGCGACGACGATGGCGGCGCCCGCATCGGTCTGCGTCAGGCTCGCGGCGAGCGTCTGTTCGAGGCGCGGGTTCAGCGTGATCGCGTGCAACCGGCCGTCGCCGGCACGATGTTGCATGCACAACTGGCGCGCGAGCGCCTGGCGTGTCCCCTCCGCGAGGATCTCGACGTCCTTCGTTTGGCGGCCGAGGTCGGCCAACGTCTCCGCGATCGTGACGAGGTCGCGGATCGAGACGTGTTCCGAGAGCAGCAGTTGCAGCACGCCCTGCACCTCGCCCACGGTGAGGACGCCTGGCACGAGTTCGTCCACGACGGCGGGGTACTCCTCCTTGAGATGGTTGAGGAGCGTCTGCACGTCCTGCCGGGAGAGCAGTTCGGGAGAATGGCGCTTGATCAGTTCAGACAGATGCGTGATGAGGACTGAGGGCGGGTCGACCACGGTGTAGCCCAGGACCTCCGCGCGCTGCTTGTCGCCCGGGCCCACCCAGCGTGCGGGTAGCCCGAACGCAGGTTCCACCGTTTCAGGGCCATCGAGTTCGCCGGTCGCCAGGCCGGAGTCCATCGCGAGGTACTGGTTCACGAAGAGCACCCCCCCGCCGATCTCGATGCCGCGCATCCTCACCACGTACTGGTTTGCAGCGAGCGAAAGGTTGTCCCGGATCCGCACCACGGGGACCACGACGCCGAGGTCGGTGGCAATCTGGCGACGCATGATCGTGATCCGGTGCAGCAGGTTTCCGCCACGCTCCTCGTCTACCAGCGGGATCAGGCCGTATCCGACCTCCACCTCCAGCGGGTCGACGCGGAGCATCCCGACGACCGAGTCGACCGTCTGCGACTCCTCGACCTGCTGGACCTCTCGCCGGTCCGCCTCCAGCAGCCGCTGTTGGCGTTGGTGCGAGCGGACGGCGAGCCCCGCGCCCCCCATGATGGTGCCGAGGATCCAGAACGGGGATAGGGGAAGTCCCGGCACTACGCCGAAGGTGAACGCCATACCGCTGACGATCAGCAGTGCACGCGGGTCCGAGAACAGCTGCGCGCCGAGGCTCGCACCGAGGTGCCGCTCCGACGCAGCCCGCGTCACTAGGATGCCCGACGCGGTCGACACGAGCAGCGCCGGAATCTGCGCGACCAGCCCTTCACCGATCGTGAGCACGGAGTAGGTGCTCGCCGCCTCGCCCGGCCCGAGGCCATGCTGGATGACACCGATCGTCATCCCGCCGATCAGGTTGATCGTCGTAATGATGAGGCCCGCGACCGCGTCACCCTTCACGAACTTCGAGGCGCCGTCCATCGCGCCATAGAAGTCGGCCTCGGCCGCGATCGACTTCCGGCGCGCGCGCGCCTCGACGTCGCTGATGACACCGGCGTTGAGGTCCGCGTCGATCGACATCTGCTTGCCGGGCATGGCGTCGAGGGTGAACCGGGCGGCCACCTCGGCGACACGCCCAGCGCCGTTCGTGATCACCACGAACTGCACCACCAGCAGGATGAGAAAGACGACGATGCCGACGACGAGCGACCCGCCGGCCACGAACTGCCCGAACGCGTCGATCACTGCCCCGGCATCGCTGTGCAGGAGGATCAGGCGGGTCGATGCGATATTCAGCGCGAGCCGGAACAGGGTGATCAGGAGCAGCAGCGAAGGAAACACAGAGAAGGAGAGGACGTCCGTCGTATACATCGCGATCAACAGGACTGTGATCGAGAGCGTCAGGTTGGTCACGATCAGCAGGCTGAGCAGGTACGGCGGCAACGGGACGACCATCAGGCCGACGAGCAGCAGCACGCCGAGCGCCAGCATGACGTCCGCGTTCTTCGTCAACGCGCCGAGGCCCACCCCGCCGCCGGCCGCTTGTGCTTGTGCCTGTGCCATGTCAACTGCCTCTCATCACGCCGTTACGCGGCGGAGCCCGCTGCGCACGCGGTAGACGAATGCCAGCACCTCCGCGACGGCCTCGTAGAGCGCCGGCGGGATCTCCTGTCCCACGCGCACCGCCTGATACACGGCACGGCACAGCGGTGGGTTCTCGATGACGGTGATCCCGTGCTCCTGTGCCACCTCGCGGATGCGGAACGCGATCAGGTCCGCGCCTTTCGCGAGCAGCACGGGCGCGCGCGACGTCGCCGGGTCGTACTTCAGCGCGACGGCGTAGTGCGTCGGGTTGACGATCACCACATCCGCCTTGGGGACGTTCTGCATCACGCGGGACATCAGAGAGCGCCGTGCGCGCGCGAGCTGCCCCTTCACCTGCGGGTCACCGTCGGTCTGCTTGAGTTCGTCCTTCAGGTCGTCGCGCGACATGCGTAACTCGCGCATCCACTCCATCCGTTGGAACAGGAAGTCAGCCGCGCCGATGGCCGAGAGCACAAGCGCGACGCGCAACGCGAGGTCAAAGGCGATCGAGACGAGGCCGCCGACCGCGCCGCGAAGGTCGCCGGACAGGCCGAGCGCGATCAGTCCGTCCCAGCGTGAGCGGAGCGTGATCCACGCCACGATCCCGAGCACGGCGAACTTCGCGACCGACTTCGCGAGGGCGACCCAGGCCTGCCTCGACGCGCCCATCCGCCGCGCCCCGGCCACGGGGTCGAGGCGCTTGAACTGGGGCTTCACGGCCTCCGTCGAGAAGAGCGGGCCGCCCGTCTGCAGCCACGCGCCGAGGACGGCGACCGTCGCGAGGACGCCGAGCAATGGCGCCAGGATCGTCACAGCCTGCCAGATGAGCGCCGTCCCGCTCTCCGCCGTGAGTTCCACCGTCAGGGGCGCCTCGCCGGCGAACATCCAGGTCCCGGTCGCCATGGACTCGACGTTTCGCCACATCGCGGCGCCGGCCATCTTCAGCACAGCCACCGAGGCGAGCGCGGCCAGCGCCGTGTCCATCTCGCGCGAGTGCGCGACCTGTCCACGCTTGCGCGCGTCCGAGACGCGCTTCGCCGTCGGAGCCTCGGTGCGTTCTCCTGCCATCTACGGCACCAGGAACCCATTCACGTCCACGAGCGCCCGCCCGAGGAACGTGCCGAGGAATGCCACGACCAGCGGCATCGAGGCCGAGAGCGCGAGCAGGCCCACGCCGATCTTCACCGGGAACCCGGCCACCAGGACATTCAACTGCGGCACGCTCCGGCCCATCAGGGCCAGTGCTACGTCGGCCAGGATCAGCGCACCGAATGCCGGAAGCGCGATCTGGACGGCCGCCGAGAACAACGAGGTGAAGAACGGTATCGCCAGCCCTCCGGCGACCACCGACAGGTCCGCGTGCCCCGGCGGGACGACCTCGAAGGTGTGGAGCAACGACCGCACGACGAGGTAGTGCCCGTTGATGGCGAAGAACAGGAGCGTGACCAGCAGCCGGTAGAACTGCTCGAGCATGCCGGTCTGCGCCCCGCTGAGCGGGTCGAGCACCGCTGCGACGCCGAAGCCCGCCTGCACACTGACGATCGAGGCCGCCATCTCGACGGTCTGGAACACGAGCGAGATCGCGATGCCGATCGCCAGGCCCACCAGGACCTCCGAGCCGGCGAGCGAGGCGAACACGAGCAGGTTGGCGGGGATCGCCTCGGGCTGCGCCTGCAGCGGCAGGACGACGAGCGACAGCAGGACCGAGAAACCGACCTTCGCCTGTGCCGGCACGGACCGCGCCCCGAACAGCGGGGAAGCGACGACGGCGGACGTCAACCTCGTCAGGATGAGGAGGAAGTGCGCCGACCACTCCGGCGAGACGGAGAAGACCTGCGTGAGCACTAGCGCGCGAGGTCCGGCAGCGCGACGAACAACTGCGTGGTGTAGTCCACCATCGTCCCGATCATCCACGGGCCTGCGAGCGCGGAGACGGCGAAGACACCGAGCAGTTTCGGCACGAACGACAGCGTCGCCTCGTTGATCTGGGTCATCGCCTGGAACACCGAGACGAGGACGCCCACGCCGAGCGAGACGACGAGGATCGGGGCGGCCACCATCAGCGCCGTCATCAGCGCCCCCTGTCCCAGGCCGATCACCGTTGCGTCGTTCATCGTCCGCTCGATTCTGCGTCCGTCCTCGTGGCTCTGGTGATGCCGTTCATGTGGCGAAGCTCTTCACGAGCGACCCGATGATGAGCCCCCATCCGTCGACGAGCACGAAGAGCAGGATCTTGAACGGGAGAGACACCACGACCGGCGGAAGCATCATCATTCCCATCGACAGCAGCGCCGACGAGACGACGATGTCGATGATCAGGAACGGCACGAAGATGATGAACCCCATCAGAAACGCGGTCTTCAGTTCGCTCAGGATGAACGCCGGGATGACCACGTATGTCGGCACTTGCTCGATGCCCTCTGGTCGGGTCTCCCGCGAAAGCCCCACGAAGAGGTCGAGGTCGGACTCGCGTGTCTGCGCCAGCATGAACGTCCGCACCGGGGCCTCGGCGCGGGTCAGCGCCTCGCCCTGCTGGATCTGGCCGGCGAGGTAGGGTTGCAGCGCCTCGCCGTTCACCGTCTGCCATACGGGCGCCATCACGAATACCGTCAGCAAGAATCCGAGGCCCACGAGTACCTGGTTCGGTGGGAGTTGCGGCACGCCGACGGCGTTTCGCACGAGCGAGAGCACGATGATGATCCGCGTGAACGAAGTCACCATCAGCAGCAGCGCCGGCGCGAGCGAGAGTGTCGTCAGCAGCAGTAGCAACTGCACGCCGGTCGCGCGCCCGCTCGGGTCGTCCACCGACTGCGGCCCCAGGCCGGGCACCGAGGCCGCCCCGCTCGCGGCGACGCATCCGCTGGAGAGCAGCAGGACGCCGCCAAGCGACACGCCAAGCAGCAACGCCCTCCCGGACCGAGGTTTCCATGACGGCACGCGCGCTAGCCTGCCTTCCGCAGGGCAGCGGCAATGGCGCGTTGTGCCTCCGCGATGCGTGCGTCGCGGTCTGACTGACCGTCCTCGAGGCGTGAGGACTCCGCGGCTGCCTGATAGCCGGACCGCGCCCGCAACGCGTTTGCTGAAGGCGCGCGGCCCGCGACCCGCGAGGTGGACGTGCCTCGGGGCATGGGCGTCGCTGCCGCCGGAGCGGCCACCTCGATCCGTCGGTCCGCGTCAATCCGCTGCGCGCCGAGCGCGACCGGCCCCACGGGGGTGAACCCGAGTACCGCCAGTACGCGCTCAACGAGCGGACTGTCCGCCCGCGGACTGGCGGAAGCCACGAGGCGTTGCAGATGACGCAGGCCGAGACCGAGCCGCGACGCCGCGTCGGGCGAGGCCTCAGGCTCCTCCGCGGGCGCAGACTTTGAGGCGGCCCCGAAGCCCGCGAGCAGCGCCCCGAAGCCGCCTGCCGGACGAGATGTGCTCCCGGCCAGCTCGAGGCCGTCCAGCACCTCGGGGTCGTCGATTTCGAGCAGCGCGTTGATCCGCTCCGGCGTCACGCCGATCAGGACGGCGCGGCCACCAATCCGCACGAGGTGCAGCGCACGGTTCGGGCCGAGCGGCCGTGTCTCGACGATGTCGAGCGCACGGGCTGTGACGGCCCGGCCCACGCCGGCGCGCTGCGTGTACCAGCGCATCGCGTAGACCGCCGCCCAGATCACGCCAACGACGAGGCCGAGCCTCAGCATCAGGCCGAACCACTCGCCCGCGCCGAATGAGGTCACAGCGCCGCCCGCGGTCTGGGCGCTTGCCGATGCCGGCGCGGCGCCGAACGCGAGGCCGGTCAGTACGGCCCTCGTCCGTCGCATCGTCACGCCCCCCCAATCGCATGAGCGCGCCGTCGCGGCGAGACGATCTCGGTGACGCGCACACCGAAGTTTTCGTCGACGACGACGACCTCGCCGCGGGCAATCAGTTGCTCGTTGACGAGCACGTCCACCGGCTCGCCCGCGAGTTTGTTCAGTTCGACCACGGAACCGGGCCCCAATGACAGCACCTCTTCGACGGTCATCGTGGAGCGTCCGAGTTCGACCGTGACCCGCATGGAGACGTCCATGATCAAGTCAAGCGACCTGGGAGTGACGACCGGCGGCAGCCCGCGGACCTCCGGCAGTGGAGGGAACCGCACTGGATGCACCTCGACGTCGTCATGGTCGGCCGGCGCGCTTGGTGCGGCGCTCCGTACGTCGAGGGCGGGCCCGCGCCGCAACGGCGTCGGCTCCAAGGGCTCAACGTCGTCCTCCGGCGTCGCGGCGTCGGCGAGGTGTTCCAGCAGCGGCTCCGGCACGATCAGCGTGATCGTGCCCGCCGCACCGGCCTCGCCGCTCAGGGAGAGGTCGATGCGGACGGCTGGCGCGTTCTGAGTGCTCTCGGCCAGGGCCCGCATCGTCTGGTCGACCTGGTCGACGCGATGGTCCACCAGCGAAGCCTCGATGCCGCTCCACATCCCGGTGAAGAGCGTGACGCTGACGAAGTCGAGTAGTTCGCGGACGTTCGCGCCGGCAGTCGATGCCTGCCCGCCAAGGAAGTCGGGATCGACAAGCGAGGCTTCGTCCATCTCGAGCGCAAAGAGCGCCCCGAGGTCGGGCAACGTGACCAGCGCGCTGAACGGGTGTGCCTCCGCAGACGACGACGCCACCCGAATGTCGAACCCGACGTGCGCGACGGCGGCGAACTCCGCCTCGACCTCCGCGTACGTCGCCACTTTCATCGATACGTCGGAGACCTGGACCGGCCGTCCCGTCACGCTCTGAAGTCCGGCCCCGGCCAGTTCACGCGCCTGCGCCGCGAAGGCGCTCAGCGCCCGGGCAACGCGCATGGAGACGCCCGGCGGCGTCGCATCAAATAGCGCATCGATGTCGTCCGAGAACCCGTCTTCCATCGCTGGCCTCCCCCGACCGTCGCCTAGGCGACGGCGATATTGCTGATTTGTGCCGGTTGCTCTGCGCGCGCCTGCGCCGCGGGCGCTGGCTGTGACTCCGGGAGCACGTCCTCGTTGTCCTCGACCACCTCCGCGATCTGTACTGCCAGGTTGGGCCCGGACGTCCCCGGCAGCGCGGTGAAGCGCACGCGGTCGCCCACCAACACGTCCAGCGCCCGGCCGGGCCGCTGGTCCAGGACGAACGTGTCGCCCTCCTGCAGTTCCATGAGCACGCCGGCCGGCACGTCCGCACCACCGAGGCGGACCACGAGCCCGAGGCGACTGCGGTGGACCACGGCCGACATCGCCCGCCGCTCTTCGTCCGTGAGCGCGGTGTTCTTCCCGCTCGAGATCCACAACTGCGCCGAGAGCTTGTCCGCGACCGGTTCGAGGACCGCGTACGGAAGACAGATCGACATCCGGCCCGTCTGCCCGCCCAGCGCAATGCCGAGCGACACGTTCACCACGACGTCGGTGGGGCCGGCGACCTGGACGAGGCTGGGGTCGAAGCCGATGTCCTGGACTTGCGGCTCCAGCGGGTGAATTTGCGTCCACATCTCTTGCAGCGAGTGCGTGATCGACCGCGAGAAGGCTCGGAGCAGACCGTTTTCGATCTCGCCGAACTCACGCTCGCGCGGGAGCCGCGCGCCCGTGCCACCGAGCAGCCGGTCAATGACCTCGCCGGCGACTTCGGTGCCGAACTCCACGACGATGTTCCCGGAGAGCGGGTGCATGGAGAGGACGTAGCAGATCGTCCGCTCCGGGACCTGGTGCTGCCATTCCTCGTAGAGCCCTTGCTCGATCGAGGTGAGGTGCACGTGCACCAGCGTGCGCAGGCGGGACGACAGGGCAGCGCTGACCGCGCGCGCGAACTGCTCGTGCATCGACTGAAGGGCCGCCCATTGCTCTTTGGAGAACTTGTCTGGGCGCCGGAAGTCGTACGGCTTGATCGCCCGCGAGTACTCCAGCCTGATGGTGCGCGCGGGCGCGTCGAGGCGCCCGCTCCCGCCGCCACCCGGTATGCGGGTGAGGAGCGCCTCAATTTCCGACTGTGACAGCGCGCGATCTTCTCGCATCGCCTCGTCCGCCTTTCGGGCTGGTCCGTTTCGACCTACTGCGACACGAAGTTCGTGAACAGCACGCGCACGACCTTGGGCTCCGGCATCACCGCTTCGATCGCGTCCTCAATCTCGCGCTTGAGACGTTCTTTGCCGTCGGGAGAGGAGACCTCCTCGAAGGTGTGGTGGGTGACCACGGTGGTGACGACGTCTTCGATCACGCTTTTGCCCGTACCCAGTTCCTCCGCGAACTGGGCCACCAGCATCTTCTCGGTGACGACGCAGAGCGGCTCCGCGGTCCCCTCCGCATCAACCTCACCCGCAGCGCGCGGGATCGAGAAGATGTCGGCCGACACCATCGGCGCGCTGGCGGGTGCTTGAGCCGCGTGCTTGGCCGGCTTCGGCTGCTTCCCCTTGCAGCCGTTCAGCACCCAAGCCCACATCGGGTCGACGGTTTCGAACTCAATCGTGGCCTGCATCTTTAGGTACTTCGGGTCGTTCGCCGGCGACTTGAGGTTGAGCACCCGGTCTGCCGTGGTGATGCGCGGCCCGACCTTGCCCGGCACGTTGACAGGCTCCAGGGCGTGCGGCGCGGCCTCGGCGAGATTCCCC
>SCTU01000128.1 GCA_004297315.1 Dehalococcoidia bacterium
GACCAGTGGGAGCCGGCGCTGGGCCCAGCGCCGGCCCTGCTCGCGGACGGCGACCTCGCGACGCAATACCGCGAAGCCCTCGCGACCCGCGCCCACCTGGTGCAGTGGGCGGCGCGGATGGCGCTGGCGAACGGCGTCACGCTTCTTGCTGCTGACGACGTCGAGGCACGCGCCCTCAGCATCCTCGCGGACGCGGTCCGGGAGGCAGCGGAGGGCCTGACGTGACAGCGCGCGCGTCCGGGCTCCGCCACGCGGACCGCACACTGATCGAGGCCGTCCGCGCCGCCCTCGCCGCATCCGCCGACCCCGTTCGCGCGCCGGCGATGCAGGCGTACATGAAGTCGGCGATGCCGTTCCTCGGCGTGCCGTCGCCCGCGCTCAAGCGCGCGATGAGCGCGCTGGCGAAGCAGCACCCGCCCGCAAACGCCGAGGCGTGGCACGACACGGTCCTCGCGCTGTTCCGTGAGGCGACGTACCGGGAGGAGCGGTATGCCGCCCTCAACCTCGCTGCGCGCACGCCGTACCGCTATGACCCGGCGACCCTCCCGCTATTTGAGGAACTGGTGGTGGCCGGCGCGTGGTGGGACATCGTCGACGAGTGCGCGCACCGTATCGGAGACGTGCTCGACCGCCACCGGGTGGAGGTGACTCCAACGCTGCGAGCGTGGGCCCGTGACCCGGTCCTCTGGAAGCGTCGCGTCGCGATCATCTGCCAGTTGGGCCATCGCAAGCGGACCGACCTCGACCTGCTGCGCGAAGCGATCCAGGCGAACCTGGAGGACCGCGACTTCTTCATCCGCAAGGCGATCGGATGGGCGCTCCGCGAATACGCGAAGCACGACATGCCGTGGGTCGTCGCCTACGTGGAAGGCCTCGGCGCCCGCCTCAGCCCGCTGTCGCGCCGCGAGGCGCTCAAGCACGCGCCTGCCGAGTAGGCAAACGACGAGGCCCGGCTGTGCGCCGGGCCTCGCTGCTCAATCGACAAGACGTTGCGGTTACGCCTCGCGGACGATCATCCCGTTCGGTGTCCAGCGCCAGGTGCGGAACTGCGCCTTCTTGATCCCGGCGGCCTTCGCGTAGTCCTTCGCGCGTGCGAGTGAACCGGCCGGGACATACAGGTAGAGCGTGGTCTCCTTGTTTTCGAGCGGCGCCCACACGTACAGCGCCTGCTCTCGTGTCACCGTCTCGCGCGACTCCACCTGCGCGACCGCGACCGGGTGGTTGCCCGGCGTCGCCACGGCCACGATGTCCGGGAACAACTTCTCGCCGGTCCCGCGCGGCTCGATGGCCAGCGTGGGCAGCGGCAGGTTGACGTACGTGCGGAGGTCCGGGTTCTTGTAGTCCGGGTAGGCGAACCGCTCCGCGGCGATCTGCTCCACGACCTGCGCGAGGTTGTAGCGACGCGACTCCTCGTTGCGACGGAGCTCCACCGGGCGGCGGCGCCACTTCGAGTCACGCCGCCCGCCCTTCGCCGAGAAGAGCGCCAGCACGTCCGACTGCGAGGCGACGAAGATGAGCAGCAGGATGAGGGCGGCCGGCGCGACGAGGACAACGGTCGCGCCGACCTCGAGCCCGCCGATATCGAGCAAGCCCGGCCCGGGTACGAGCACCATCAGCGAGAACGCAAGGACGAAGAGCACCAGCGAAATGAACCCGAGTGCGGACGGTAGCCGGTACGCGGGGACGGACGGTGCGCTCCCGGTGCCGGCAGGCACCTGCGCGACGGCCACGCGAGGCGCGGCGGCAGCCTTCGGGGCGGGGGCTGCTGCGGCCGCGGCCGGGGCGACAGCCGGCGCCGGAGCTGCGTCGGACGAGCCATTCGCGGAGGGGGCCGGTGCGGGCGTGGCGGCCGCGGCGACGGGTGCGGCCGTCGCCGGCGCGGCGGCTGGTGCCGGTGCGCCGCCCACACGACTGCGCGCGGCATCCGGATCGGTGTACCAGAGCGCGTTGATCTCGATGAAGCGCTGCTGGTCGGCCGGCACCTCGGCCTCGGGGAAGATCGCGCTCACGGGGCAGGCCGGCTGGCAAGCGCCGCAGTCGATGCACTCCGCGGGGTTGATGTAGAGGAGGACGTCCTTGCCCTCCTCGAAGTGGATGCAGTCGACCGGGCAGACGGATACGCACGCCTGGTCCTGAGTGCCGATGCAGGGTTCCGTGATGACGAACGCCACGAGCTGAGCCCTTCCGTCCGCACGACGCAGAGAACGGCCCCTGCCGGCGGCGGGGTCGCGGCAAATCCTACCGGCGACCTGAGAGAGCGTCTACGCGAGGCCGCCCCGGCTACCCACGAACGTCGGGGCCCGGGCCCGTGGGCGGGGCGCAGGGGACAAATGTCACGACGAATCGCGTCCCCTCGGCGCCGGCCGTGGCCTCGGCGGACATCGCGACCATGGAGCGCCGGCCCCTGCGGCTGACGACGCAGACCGGCCAGGCGACGGGTTGATCGCCGTCGGGAGGGGCAGACGCCGCCAGCAGCACCCTTCGCATTTCATCCGGGGCGGCAAAGAGCACATCCAGGAAGCGCCCGAGGAGGTGATCGGCGCGCCAACCAAACATCTCCTCGCCGGCGGCGTTGAGGTGAAGGATCCGCCGCTTCGCGTCGACGAGGATCAGCGGCTTCCTCGCCGCCTTGGCCAGCAGAAGCAGTTCCGCCCGCTGCTCGTCGAACGCCCCGGCCGGCGTTTCGCGGGGTACACGCGCAGTACCGACCATCTCGCGCATCCCGTCCGTCCGCGTCTGCGTCCTGTGGGTGTCGCCGGACGGCGCTCCCGAGCCGTCCAGCGACCAAGGCAACCTACGCGGCGCGCACGCGGCTCCCGAGGGCATGCGGCGTGAAGGAACGGTGAAGCGCGGTTCAGGTTCGGCGGCGACGAGAGAACAGCGGGCTTCGAGGCCCGGGCGTCGGGCCGTCAGCGCGCCGGCCAGGTGCTGACGGCCTGTCGCTCGCACCAGTAGCCGAGGCGTTCGACATCGTCCGTCGGCTCGCCGGGTGCGGGTTCGCTCCCGGCCCAGGGCTGCCAGCCGAGGATCGCGCCGTCCATCGCGCCATCGGAGAGCATGTCGAGCCCGTGGCAGACCTCGTGGCGCATGTTCTGCGCTCGCTCGAACGGATACCAGTTGAATGCCTCGCTGATCAGGACGTCGCAGTGCGTCGTGCTGCATCCGATCCAGCCCGTCGCGTTCGGCGAGCGCGCTTCCATCTCCGCCTGCTGGACACTTTCGCGCACGGTGATCCCGACCGCCTGGACATCGGCTGGGGCGAACGGGAGGGCGAGGAGCAGCGCTGTGACGAGGTTCCAGAGCGCCGCGCTCACCGCAGCACGGCCCACGCCGCGGCAAAGATCGCCGCCCAGGCGAGCGCGCCCGCCAGGAGGAGCAGGGCGAGGCCGTGCACGGCTTCGCCCCGTGTCCGATAGATGCCGGGCCTCGCGCGTCGCACGCTGCCGCTCCCCACGGACGGGGTTGCAACGCGGGCCTCGACGGTCTGGCCCGGTCATGAAGCCCGTCTGCCGAGGAAATGGGGCGGGCGAAGACGCCTGTGTCGCCTCAACGGGCGGCCCGCGAGGGCCCGCGCACGCTTGGCTCAACGGGAATCCAGCACTTTCGAATGAAGTTTCGGACTGGGAGAGAGGGCCTCACGATGGCGTGCGTCGCGCATGCCGCTGGGGAGCGGCCTCCGTATGATCTTTCCCGGAGGGGTGCCGGAGTGGCCGAACGGATCCGTCTTGAAAACGGACGGCGCGCGAGCGCCCGTGGGTTCGAATCCCACCCCCTCCGCCACCTGCCACGCCTGGGCTAGGTGCGCGCGCGACGCCTCTGCACCGTCTGGACGAGCACGATCGCCCAGAGGCAGCCCTGCAGCAGTGCCGAGAATGCCGTCAGCCAGAGTCCCAGGGTGACGAAGACCACTACGAAGATCGCCAGCATCACCACGAACGTCAGCGTCGTCGCGAAAGGTGGCTTCTCCGCGCCGCGGATCGCCGGCACGATGCTGCCCGCGAGCACGAAACCACCAACGAAAAGGACCACATCCTGCCAGGCCATCCGCACCCCCGCTCTCGATCCCATCGTCCGGGGCGGAGCGGGGAGGCGCCAGCGTGCCTGCTACCTCTGGAGGGCCTGACGGCGACGGCTCGCGGACGGGCGGTGCGGGCAGGGCGGCCCCACGAGGTCTTTGAACAGCTCGTGCTCGATCCGACAGTCGTCGCAGCGGACGATATGGATGCGCGATCCCATGTCTCTCCTCCTTCCTGACGTCTCTTGACCCTGTTTGCCGATCTCAGACTGCGGGCCGCGCGTGAAAGGCAGATTCAGGAGCGGTTACGGCAAGGTGAAACTTCGCGGCACCACCGGGCCCCGTGCGCGGGCAGCCGCCTCAAACCTCTCGAATCTGATCCGGGGAATCTCCGGATTCAAGGGCGCGCGCTTACGGGCCGATAGTGGCGGGGAAGACCCCCACGGGAGGCACGGGCGTGCTGCATCGGAGCGAGCCACATCCGGACATCGACGTGCTGATCGGCGAGATCGCCGACATGCAGCCGCTGCCGGTCGTCGCCGTGCGCGTCCTCGAGATCGCGGACGGCCAGC
>SCTU01000129.1 GCA_004297315.1 Dehalococcoidia bacterium
TGGGAGATCCGATCGGTGCCAGGGCACGCGCGCCTCGCAGCGCCTGCGGCGCGAACCGCCGTCCGCGCTCCCACCGCCGTGGCCCGATCGAGGAGACGACTTCCCACGTCCCGTCGAGCGCGGGCATCAGCACCGCGCCGCTCCCGAAGCCCGCGCGGTAGTACACCGCGCCCATGAGCCCGATGCGCCGGCACGCCTCCAGCCAGAGCCCGCAGAGATGGCGGACCAGCTCCTCGGGCAGGCCCTGGAGGTCGAGCGGTTCGAGGAGGTCGAGGGCAGCCGCCGGCTGGTGCCGGTGGCACCGGCGTGCCTCGCGGAGCGCCGACTGTGCCGCCTCGACCTTGACGATCCCAAGCCGATTCTGTAGCGTTCGGAACGTCCTACTGAGGTCCGGCACGCTGCTGATCCCGACCAAAGAATCCAGCAGTCGCCGGGCCTCTTCATATCTCCTGGCGTCGAGGTGCCTCTCGGCCAGCGCGAGCGTCTCCTGCATCTCCATCTTCATCTCCTGATCCCGCTCCTCGGCGAGGAGCTGCTTGATGTCGCCCCGCTCGGCCAGGGCGTCTGCCTTGCGTTGCAGCAGCGTGGCGTGCGTCTCGGCCTCGGTCGCCAGACATCCCATCCGCGCCGCGATCGCCT
The DNA here is from genome assembly GCA_004297315.1 of Dehalococcoidia bacterium. Classification (GTDB taxonomy): domain Bacteria; phylum Chloroflexota; class Dehalococcoidia; order UBA2979; family UBA2979; genus SURF-43. The sequence goes on from SCTU01000129.1 coordinate 640, forward strand.
CCGCTTCCCCACGAGCGCGAGCGTCGAGCGCGGTTGCGGCCAGGTCGCTGGCCTGCCGCGCCGACTCCCGTAGCCGCACCGCGACGTTCGTGGCGCGTGCCGCGGCCTCGCGATGCTGGCGGCAGCGCGCGACGTCGTCCTTCGCCGCCGCTCGACGCTGGCGGTCGGCGTCGAACAGCGCGCGGAAGGCGTCGAGCACGTCGCGCGCGGTCGCGTCGAGCAGCTCGATTGCCTGTGGGTTGCTCGGGCCGTTCACCACCGGCACGAGCGCCATCGACACGGGCACGCGGTCGTCGACCGGAAAGCGGTCCATGACCTGTGCGAGGTCACTCAGATCGTTCAGCACGATCTCCCGGGTCATCGTTAGTTCCTCCTATCGTTCGGCAGCGGCAACAGCACCGCTGTCCATCGGTACCCATGAGTCGTCGAGCGGGGGCACGTCGTCGTCGTCGAAGGGCGGCGGCTCAGAAGCCACCGGCCGGAGCGGGACGACCGACGCCGGCGGTCGCGCCGCCGTGACCGGCACCGCGCGCACGACCGGGCCGAGGGCTTCGCCCACGACCTCGTCGAGCTGCTGGCGGAGCGTCGAGACGATCGCGCCATCGCTCATCGAGTCGTCTCCGACCACGAAGGCGAGGTAGAGGACATGGCGCCTCCTGCCGTCGCGGCCATCGAAGACCTGCAGCAGCGACGCCACGGGGCGATCGCTCAGCACGACCCGCTGCACGACGACCAGGAGATGCTCCGGCGGAGCCACGCCGAGCGCCTTGAACTGCGCCCGCGTCGCCCGCACCAGCGCCCGCCGCAGACGGCGCGCCCTGCCGTGCTTCGCATCGACGATCACGACTGGCTTCCACGGACGGAGCCGGTGGACCGTCGCGGACCACCCGGCCTTCATGAGCGTGACGCACCGCTGCGCCGCGCTTCTGATCCGTGCGGCCCACCGCGCCATCAGACGCGGGCGCCGCTTTCTTCCTCGCCGTTCCATCCGAACTCTTCCCTTCCGTCCCGTTGCTTCGGGACTGCTATCCGCCGACCACCTTTGAGGTGATCGCCAGCGCGAACATGACGGTGGCCGCGAGGGTGGCGAGTTGCGCCGCCCGTTGGCCTCGACGACGACCACGCATGTGGCGGTGTTCGTCCTGTTCCATCTGTGTGTCATCGAACGAATCCACAGGTCCTCCTTTGTGCGCGTACGACGAATCGCCCCGGATGGCATCCATCGGGGCTGTATTCGGGTGCGCCTCGGGGTTGATGGCGTCCGGCGACTGACATGCGCGTCAGGATCACGCTCAGTCGTAGAAGACCGAGCGCAGCTCCTGATGCACTGTGAGAGAGCCGGAGCTCGGCGGGTCGTCGCGGGGGGCTCGGCGCTCGCCGGCAATCCGTCCAGACACCGCTCCTGATGACGACACGACGCTGGTCACTTCGCGACCTTCGCGCCGCTGCTGTCCCTGTCTACCTCCTCCCTTCCATTCATCTGCTCCCTTGTGGTCAGCTCGTTCGATGCGTCGACCGGAGAGCGCATTGCTCGTTTCC
>SCTU01000130.1 GCA_004297315.1 Dehalococcoidia bacterium
CGTGGACGCCGTCTCGCGGCTGATCCGTGTGCCCGAGGGCCTGGAGGCCGCGATCGAGGCCGCGCTGGCCGAGTACCTCGGCGCGGTCGTGGTGGAGTCGTACGACGACGCGATCGCGGCCGTCGCCTATCTGCGCGAGCAGGGCGCTGGCGTGGCGACCGTGTTGCCGTTGCAGGGGATGGACGCGAAGTACCCGCTGAACCTCTTCAACGAGCGCGGCGTCGTCGGCATCGCGTCGCGCCTCGTGCGCTGCGACCAGAAGGTGCGACCACTCGTCGACACGCTGCTGGGGCGCGTGATCGTCGTCGAGGACCTGCGTGTCGCCGAGCAGATGATCACGCGAGGCCTGGGCGCCGTCGTCACGCGCGACGGCATCCTGCTGCGGCAGGGTGGCGGCGTGTACGGTGGGCGGGTCGGCGGGGGCTCCGAGCGCTTCTCCCTCCAGCGCGAGTTGGACGCGCTGCCGGCCCAGATCGCCGAGGCCCGCGCCGCCCTCGACCCGGCGACCGGGCGAGTCGCGCACGCGGCGGAGATCGTGGCCGACGCGCGCGATGCGGTGACGCAGGCGCGCCGCGCGGTGGACGAGGCGGCCGAGCGCCGCCGCCAGCACGATGTCGTCCGCGCCACCATCGAACGACGCCAGACGGAGATCACGGGCGAGTTACGCGCGGTCGAGTTACGGCTGCAGCCGCAGCCGGACGAGGCCGACGCGGGGCTTGCCGGGCGGCTGGAGGCGGCCCGCGCCGCCGTCGGCGAGGTCGCCGCACGCATCGCGGCGCTCCGCGACCGCTCTGAGGCCGTCGGTGCAGAACGTGACGCCTCGGCAGAACGCGCCACGCTCGCCACGCAGGCGCTGGCGGGGGTCGAGGCGGAACGGCGCGCCCTCGCGGCCCAGCGCGACGAGCGTGTGGCCGCGCGTCGCAGCGCCCTCGAGCTCCTCACGAAGCAGCGCGAGTCGCTTGAGGCGATCCGGCGCGAGCAGGAGGACCTCACGCTCACACTGCGTGACCGGCGCGAGCGGCTCGCGAACAACCGCGCGCTCCGTGCCGAGGCGCAGGCCACGGTGGGACCCGCGCATGCTGCCGTCGCGGAACTCTCGGAGGAAGAGCGGACCCTCGCGGCCACGCGCGGCGACCGACAGCGCACGCTCCTCGCGACGGAGCGCGAAATGCTCGAGAGCGAGCACGGGCTCCGCCAGGCCGCGGATCGCGTGACGAAGCTCCTCGAAGAGATCGAGGCCGAGGGCATGGCCGTCCAGCCCGACGGCACCGTGCGGCCACTCAATCCGCTGCCCGCGCCGTTGGGCACGGTCGAGGAGGAGGACGGCCTGGAGTCCGACCTCGCACTGCCCGCGCCGATGCGCGGTGGTGCCGAACTCGTGATCGAGGAGGTCCGCACGCGGATCAACGACCTCCGTGGGGAGATCCGCTCGCTCGGCCCGGTGAACGTCGAGGCCGTCGAAGACCTCGCCTCCGAGGAGGAGCGGTACACGTTCCTCTCGACGCAGGTCGCCGACCTCGAGGCCGCCGAGGTGGAGTTGCGTGAGGCGATCCGCGACCTCAAGAAGTTGATCCGCGTCCGCTTCGTCGAGACCTTCGAGGTGGTGAACGAGCGCTTCGGCGAGTACTTCCGCCGCTTCTTCGGCGGTGGGCAGGCGGAACTCCGCCTGATCGTCCCCGAGGAGGTCGAGGGCGAGGAGCAGGAGCGCGAGGCGGGCGTCGAGATTGTGGCGCAGCCGCCGGGCAAGCGGATCAGCAACCTGGCGGTGCTGTCTGGCGGCGAGCGCTCGATGACCTCGGTCGCACTGCTCTTTGCGCTGCTCTCGGTCAACCCGGCACCCGTGGTCGTGCTGGACGAGGTGGACGCGGCGCTGGACGAGGCGAACGTCGGCCGGTTCGTGGACACGCTGCTCGAATTGCGCGAACGCACGCAGTTCGTCGTGATCTCGCACAACCGTCGCACGATCGAGGCGGCGGACGCGATCTACGGCATCTCGATGGGTGACGACTCGACGAGCCAGGTGCTCTCGCTCCGCCTCGCGGAGCTCCCGAAGGCGGGGTAGGACTCACCGGGCGGACGGCGGAGGACGGCTCCGGTACGATCCTGAGGCGGCCCCCACCACGGTTGCCTGCCACCTCGACACATCGGAGGTTCGATGCGGCTGTTCGGACGGCGAGACAAGGACGGCACGCGCGAGGACGAGCGCGAGGTCCAAGAGGCGACCGAGCAGGTGCTCGAGCGGACCCGTTCGTCGATCTTCGGGAAGGTCACCGGCCTCTTCGGAGCATCGGACGTCACAGAGGAACTCTACGAGTCGCTCGAAGAGGTCCTGATCGGTGCCGACGCCGGCGTACAGACCGCCCTCGATGTCATCGGCAAGGTGCGCGCCCGCAATCCGCGCCGTTCCGAGGACGTGCGCACCGCACTGGCCGAAGAACTCACGGCGACCCTCGAAAGCGCGGACGCTCCGCGCGGTCGGCTCTGGGGACTCCCGCCCGAGGCGCCGCTGCCGGAGCGGCCGTGGATCGTGCTCGTCGTCGGCGTAAATGGCAGTGGCAAGACGACCGCGATCGGGCGGCTCGCCTACGCCTACCAACAGGAGGGCCGGCGCGTGATCGCGGCGGCCGGCGACACCTTCCGCGCCGCGGCGATCGAGCAGATCCAGTCGTGGGGCGTCCGCCTCGGTTTCGATGTCGTCGCGCAGGGCCCCGGCGCGGACCCGGCGGCCGTCGCGTTCGACACGATCGAGGCGGCGCGCGCACGCGGACACGACGTCGTGCTGATCGACACGGCGGGAAGGCTGCAGAACAAGCAGAACCTGATGGACGAGCTCACCAAGGTGCGCCGCGTGATCGAGCGCCACGTCGACCGCGGCCCGGACGAGGTGCTACTCGTCCTCGACGCCTCCACCGGGCAGAACGGCCTCTCGCAGGCCCGCCACTTCGCCGAGTCGGCGCAGGTGACGAGCGTCATGCTGACGAAGCTCGACGGCACCGCGAAGGGCGGCATCGTCTTCGCGATTGCGCGCGAATTCGGCCTGCCCGTCCGATTCGTCGGCGTCGGCCAACGTGAGGGCGACCTGGCGCCGTTCGACCCGCGCGCATTCGTGCAGTCGCTGCTCGCCGACCCGGCGGCGGCGGGGGCGTAGCGGCCCGCGCGTGGGGGCCGCCGGATCAGTCGCCTCCTGGTACCTGGCATCGCTGGCGGTCGCGGCGACGGGACTGATCCCGGGGGCGCATCTCTTCGACCGGCTGCCGACGCGCGGCGTCCTATACGCACGCGCCCTCGGGCTGCTACTCACGACCTGGCTCGCGTGGACCGCGGCGCGCTTCGGCCTCGTGCCGTGGGGCACGCCGCTCGTCGCCCTCGCGCTTGGCCTCGCCGCCGGGTTGGGCGCGGCACTGGCTTGGCGCCGGCCCGAGGCGATCCGCGCGCTTCGGGCGCAGGGCCTCACGCTGCTAGCCGGCGAGGTGACGTTTCTCGCGCTGTTCGTGCTCCTCGCGCTGATGCGGATGCAGGCGCCGGCGGCCTCCGGCACGGAGAAGCCGATGGACCTGATGCTGATCACGGCAGTGCACCAGGCGACGACGATGCCGCCGCCTGACCCCTGGCTCGCCGGCTACGACGTCTCGTACTACCACCTGGGCCACGTGGGCGCGGACGTGCTCGCGCGGCTGGCGCACCAGCAGCCAGGCGTCGCCTTCAACCTCGTGACTGCCTCCACCGGTGCGACGGCTGCCGTCGCGGTCGCCGGGCTGGCGGTCGACCTCGCAGCTCTGGCCGGGCTGCGGCGGCGCATCGCGCGATGGACGGCGGGCGGCGTGGCGATCGTCTCGCTGTTGCTCGTCGCGCCGCTCGTCGGCCTCGCCAGCGTCGCGGGTGCGCACGGCGTTGCACGTGACGCGATCGCGAAACTTGGCGTCGAGGGCGTCCCGCCGCCTGCGGGGACGGCCGGGTTCGTGCCGGACACGTTCTGGTGGTGGTGGCGCACGACCCGCGTCCTGCCCCGGACGATCACCGAGTACCCGGCATTCACGCTCCTGCTTGGGGACCCGCATGCGCACCTGTTGGGGATGCCGCTGGCCGTCCTCGTGCTCGCGCTTGCGGCGCAGGTGTTCGCGGGCGGCCGGCCGCTGACCTGGCGGGGATGGCTGCACGACCCGGCTCGGCTGCTGCTCACCGCGCTGCTGTTTGCCGGCGTCGTGATGACGAACGCCTGGGACGTGGTGACGCTGGGCATGGTGTGGGCGGCCGCGGCGCTGCTCGCGGCCGCTCGCGCGGGGTGGAGGCCGCCCGCCTCGCTCATGCTCATCGCGCGCTGGGGCGCGATCCCGGCGGGTGTCGCGCTCGCCCTCGCCTGGCCGCTGCTCGGACGGCTCGACCCGCCGCCGACCTCGCTCGCACTCATCACCGGCGAGCACTCCGACTCCGTGCGCTGGCTCGCGTTCTGGCTCGCACCGGCGCTCCCGGCTGCCGCCGCGCTGCTGCTCCTCCGCCCGCGGTTCGACCGTCGCGCCGCGTCCTTCGCCGGCGGGGCGGCGGCGCTCGCCGTGACCGGCTGGGCGATCGGCGCCGGCGGACGGCCCTCCGGCGAACTTGCGGCGCGTGGCAACGGATGGCTCGTGCTCGCAGGCCTCGTGTGCGTGATCGCGCTGCTCGCCGGGTGGGCGCGTGCCGCCGACGAAGCGCGCGATCGCGGGCTTTCGAGTGCGCTCCTCCTCGCCGGCGCCGCGACAGCGCTCGTCTTCCTCACGGAGCTCGTCCGCGTGGACGACTCATTCGGCAACCGGCTCAACACCGTCTTCAAGATATGGCTGGTCGCCTGGGTGGCCCTGGCCACCTCAGCAGGAGCGCTCGCTGGAATCGCCGCCGACCGCATCGAGGCGGCGGCCTGGCGTTCGTGGCGCGCCGGCCTTGCGGCGGCGTGCGCGCTCGTGGCTGCCGCCTCCACGCTCACGCCGCTCGCGATGGCCGTCAGCCGCACGCAGGAGGGCCAGAAGCCCGGCCTCGACGCCACGGCATACCTCGAGGCCGAGCAGCCGGGGATCCGGCCGGCGGCGGCGTGGGTGCGTACGACGCTCGACCCACGTCATGCCGTCGTGCTGCAATCAGCGGGTGATTCGTATAGCGAGGGCAACCAGCTGTCCGTGCTGAGCGGGGTCCCGACCCTCCTCGGCTGGCCGGGGCACGAGCGGCAGTGGCGGGGCGACGCCCCCACGGCGGCCCGTCGCGACGAGGTCGAAGCCGTCTACGCCGGCGCGGGCGACCCGGGCGAGGCGGCACGTGCGGCTGGGGTGACGCACGTCTACGTTGGCACCCTCGAACGGGACGAATACGGGTTCGGTGTCACGGCGCGGTTCGCGGGGTGGCGTGTCGCCTACCGGGACGAGTACGGGACGATCTTCGAAGTGCCGGAGGGCGCGCGATGACGGATGAGACCCCCAGCGCAGCCCGATCCCTGACCGGCGCGCTCTGGCAGGCCGCGCGCTGGCGCCCCGACCGGGTGGAGGCGACGGTCCTCGCGGTCGCGCTCGTCGCATTGCTCACGCGGATCATCGGGCTCGACGTGCGCGCGCTGCACCACGATGAATCGCTGCACGCCACGTTCTCCTGGTACCTCGTGGAGGGGCGCGGCTACGCGCACGACCCGCTGACGCACGGGCCGTTCCAGTTCCACATCACGGCGCTCTCCTTCCTGCTCCTCGGCGACTCCGACGCCACCGCGCGCGTCCCCGCCGTGCTCTTCGGTTCGGGCCTCGTGCTCACGCCGTTGCTGTTGCGCCGCACGCTCGGCAGTGCGGGGACAATCGCCGCCGCCGCGCTGTTCACCATCTCCCCGGCGCTGCTGTACTACTCCCGCTTCGCGCGTGAGGACTCGTATATCGCGCTGTTCCTCATGGTGGCCTCGGCTGCGGTGTGGCGGTACATCGAGGACGGACGGCCGAGCTGGCTGGTCCTGTTCGCCGCGATGCTGGCGCTGGCGTTCTCCACGAAGGAGACCTCGTACATCTACGTCGCGATGCTGCTGCTCTACCTCAATGGCACGACCGCGCACCGGCTGTTCTGGTCGGCGCACGAAGGGCAGCGAGTGACGGCGAAGCAGTGGGCCACGGGCCTGCTCATCGTCCCGTTCGCCTGGCTGATCGTCGCGTTCTGGGAGCCGCTGGCACGCGTCCGCGCGCGCTTCCGCTGGCAAGAGGTCCCGCGCGAGGGCGACCTCCTGATCGTCCTGGGCACAATCACGCTTCCGCTGCTCGCCGCGCTGGTGACGATCCCGGCGGAACGCCTCAATGGCGCCCCGCTCACCGGCGACCTCGAGTGGCGCGTGCGCATCATCACGGTCGGGTTCTCGATGATCGCGGCGGCATGGGTCGGCACGGGCTGGCGCGCGGGCTGGTGGCTCGTGCTGGCGGGGACGTTCCTCGC
>SCTU01000131.1 GCA_004297315.1 Dehalococcoidia bacterium
GGCGAGTTCCAGCGAGCGGTGGAACCAGGTCTCGCGCGAGACCGAGCCGCTGCCGCCGTGCTCGAGTTCGAGGTGCGTGCTCGCGACCTGCCAGCCGTTGTTCTCGCCGCCCACGAGGTATGAGGCCGGGACGCGGACGTTCTCGAAGTAGATCGTGTTCTTCTGCGTCGCGCCCACGCCCTCGCCACCGTCGGCGAGCATCTCCATCGGCCGGATGATCACGCCCGGCAGGTCGGTCGGGATCATGAACCACGCGGCGTTCTTGTGCCGGGGGCCCTTCGGATCGGTGCGCGTGAACGTCCAGAGCACGTCCGGCGTGTGCGACCCGCCGATGAAGATCTTCGTGCCGTTGATGACGTACTCGTCGCCGTCGCGGATGGCGTCGGTCTCCGTCGCGGCGAGGTCGGAGCCGGCCTCGGGGCCGGTGAGGGCGATCCAGCCCATCATCTCGCCGCGGAACATCGGGACGCACCACTTCTGCTTCTGCGCCTCGGTGCCCCAGACGAGGATCGATGGGCCGCCGAGCGAGGCGGCGCTGTTGTAGAACGGCGGCAGGCCGAAGCCGAGGCGCTGCACCTCTTCGGCGATCACGACGGACTGCTCGAAGTTGAGGCCGCCGCCGCCGTATTGCTTCGGGAAGGTGGGGAAGAGCCACCCCTTCGCGCCGAGCGCCTCACCGAAGCGGCGGTGCTTCGCGTAGTTCTCGTCGTCGTCGGGGTTACCGACGATGGTCGGGGCGTTGGCTTGGAGCCAGCTCCGGACCTCCGTGCGGAATGCGTCGTATTCGGGGTTCCGAGGGGTTGCGAAGTCCATGGATCTGCTCCTCCATGCCGGACGAGGCGAGCGTGTCAGGCGGCGGCAGGATAACAGATGTCATGCCACGCGTGGCGGGGCCGGCCTCGATCCGGCGTACTTCGGCCTCGGGCAAACGAAGGGCGGGGCCGTGCGGCCCCGCCCTCATTCCGGTGGCGAGTGCCCCGCCGGCTAGGCGTTGAGCCAGACGTCCTGGAACTTGTTGTTGTTGTAGTTCTGCGTCGAGACGTGATGCACCCAGTCCTGCACCGTCTTGTACTTGATCGACTGCACCGTGGACCAGTAGTAGATCGACTTGCCGAGGGCCGGCAGCGACACCTTCTGCAGCTGGTTCACCAGTTCCTTCCGCTTGGCGACGTCGAGCTCGACGGACTGCTTCAGGTAGGCGTCCTCGATCTCGGGGGTCGAGAGCTCCGAGTAGTTGCGCGGCGCGCCCTTGATGTAGAACTCCGCCCAGAGCGCATCCGGGTCGTCGAGCGAGACGCCGTGGCCCCAGGGCGTGAGGTCGAAGTCGCGCTTCGCCATGCGGTCGTATGCGACCGCGGTCTCGACGATGTCCTGCTTGGACTTCATGCCGAGTTTCGCCAGCTGGTCGGCGGTGAAGAGGCAAAGGTCCTCGTAGGAGTCCTTGCGGACGAGGATGGTGACGGCGAGGCCGTCCTTCACGCCCGCCGCGTCGAGCAACTTCTTCGCGTCGGCCACGGAGTTCGGGCCCTGCTGCTCGTAGCCGGGGATCTTGCGAATCTCCGCCTCGGGCAACGCCCAGTCGCCGCCCGGCAGGAGGTACCCGCCGATGACGCCCTCGCTCTTGGAGACGATCTTGATCGCTTCCTCGCGGCTGATCGCGAGGTTCACGGCTCGGCGCACCCGCTCGTCGTTCCACGGTGCCTTCGAGGTGTTGTAGTTGAGCACGTTGAAGCTCAGCGTGGAGCGGCGGTTCGAGATCGCCTTGTCCCCCACGGAGTTCTTCACGGACTCCGCCGACCCGGCGGAAAGCGACTCCATCAGGTGCAACTGGCCCGCCTGGAACGCGGCGTCGCGCGAGGCCGTCTGCGGCATCATGTACACGTCGAGGCCGTCGAGGTACGGGCGGTCCTTGACGTGGTATTCCTTGTTGCGCTCAAACGTCACCTTGACGCCGCGCTCGTACTTCATGTCCCGGAAGGGCCCTGTGCCGTTGGCCTTGTTCTTCCAGTCGAACTTGTCGTTGGCGACGTCCTTCTGGGCGTAGATCGACATCCAGCCCTGGCCGAGGATCGGCAGCATCGACTGCGGCGACGAGGGCCGGGACATCGTCAGCTTGAGCGTGAAGTCGTCTGGCGTCTCCATGGTCTTGATGACCTTGAGCTGGTCCTGCCGCGGCGGGACGAGGCCCTTGGGCGGCGTGATCTGCCGTTGGAGCGACTGCTTGACGTCGCCCGCGACGAACGGCGTGCCATCGTGGAACTTCACGCCCTGCTTCAGCTTGAAGGTGTAGGTGAGACCGTCCTTCGACACCTCCCAGGAGTCCGCGAGGTCCGGGATGATGTCGCTGGGCTTCTCGTCGGTCTTCATCGGGTCGAACTGCACGAGCGTGTTGAACATGGGGGAGGCGACGCGGTTCGTCACGTTCGACGACTGTCCGTGTTGGTCGAAGGAGGGCGGGTCGCTTGCCTGGGCGCGGGCGATGCGGCCGCCCTTCTTGGGCTGCGCCGCCTTCGGCGCCGAGGCGGTCGCCCCGGCCGGCGCGCCACCGGCGTTGCTCGCGGCCGGCTTCTCCTCGGCCTTCTTGTCGCCGCCGCCGCAGCCGATCAGTGCCGCGCCGGAAAGTCCGGCCACCCCGACCGCAGCGCCGCGCAGGGCGGTGCGGCGGGTGAATCTGCGGGTCGCGACGGAAGTCCAATAGTTTCCTGCCACCGAGTGCTCCTCCTTGGGTCGTGCTGCCGCACGTACCTTTTTTCACGGATGACGGGCTTGTACCACGCGCGTATTGGGGACTGTGTGATTTGGCGCACTAGTGCATTCGACTTATCGAATGTTAGTCACCGTCGAGGCGCGAGGCCGCCGGGTTCGGAGGACGCAGAGAAGCGGGGCCGTACGGCCCCGCTTCATCGAAACTGCCGGCCAGCCTGCGCTGCGGCTACGCGTTCAGCCAGATGTCCTGGTATTTCATGTTGTTGTAGCCGCCACCGCCGGACACGTGCTGGACCCAGCCCTGCACCGTCTTGTAGTAGATCGACTGCGAAGTCGACCAGTAGTAGATCGACTTGCCCAGCGCGGGGAGCGAGACCTTCTGGAGGTCATTCACCAGCGCCTTGCGCTTCGCCGGGTCGAGTTCGACCGACTGCTTCAAGTACGCGTCCTCGATCCCGGGGGTCGAGAGCTCCGAGTAGTTGCGCGGAGCACCCTTGATGTAGAACTCGGCCCACAGCGCGTCCGGGTCGTCGAGTGAGACGCCGTGGCCCCAGGGCGTGAGGTCGAAGTCACGCTTGTTCATGCGGTCGTACGCGACCGCGGTCTCGACGATGTCCTGCTTCGACTTCATCCCGATCTTCGCCAACTGGTCGGCGGTGAAAAGACAGAGGTCTTCGTAAGCGGCCTGCCGGACGAGGATGGTGACGGCGAGGCCGTCCTTCACGCCCGCCGCGTCCAACAGTTTCTTCGCGTCCGCCACGGAGTTCGGACCCTGCTGCTCATAGCCGGGGATCTTGCGGATCTCCGCCTCAGGCAACGCCCACTCGCCGCCCGGCAGCAGGTAGCCGCCAAAGACGCCTTCACCCTTCGACACGACCTTGATCGCGTCGTCGCGGTTGATCGCGAGGTTCACGGCGCGGCGGACACGCTCGTCATTCCACGGCGCCTTCGAGGTGTTGTAGTTCATCACGGAGAAGCCGAGGGACGAACGGCGGTTCCACACCGCCTTGTCCCCCGCCGCCGCTTTGACGGCCACCGCGGAGCCCACGGACATCGCCTCCAGCAGGTGCAGTTGGCCTGACTGGAAGGCGGCGTCCCGCGAGGAGTCCTGCGGCATCAGGTAGATGTCGAGGCCGTCCAGGTAGGGACGGTCCTTGACGTGGTACTCCTTGTTGCGCTCCATCGTGACCTTGACGCCGCGCTCGTACTTCATGTCGCGGAACGGGCCGGTGCCGTTCGCCTTGTTCTTCCAGTCGAACTTGTCGTTGGCGATGTCTTTTTGGGCGTAGATCGACATCCACCCCTGGCCGAGGATGGGCAGCATCGACAGTGGAGACGAGGGCCGGGACATCGTCAGCTTGAGCGTGAAGTCGTCAGGCGTCTCCATGGTCTTGATGACCTTGAGCTGGTCCTGCCGCGGTGGCACGAGGCCCTTCGGTGGCGTGATCTGCCGTTGCAGTGACTGCTTGATGTCGCCGGCAACGAATGGCGTGCCATCGTGGAACTTCACGCCCTGCTTCAACTTGAAGGTGTAGGTGAGGCCGTCCTTGGCGATCTCCCAGGAGTCCGCGAGGTCCGGGATGATGTCGGTCGATTTCTCGTCGGAACTCTTGGGGTCGAACTGCACGAGCGTGTTGAACATCGGCGAAGCCGGGCGGTTGACGAGGTTGGTCGACTGGCCGTGCTGGTCGAAGGTGACCGGGTCACCCGCCTGTGCTCGTGCAATGCGACCGCCCTTCTTCGGCTGGGCCGCAGCGGGCGCTGACGCTGTCGCGGTCCCCGACGCGCCTCCCGTGGTACCCGAGGCCGGCTTCTCTTCCGCCTTCTTGTCGCCGCCGCCGCAGCCGATCAGCGCCGCACCGGAAAGCCCGGCTACTCCGACCGCAGCCCCTCGAAGCGCCGCACGCCGGCTGACGCGATGCGTAGCCAGCGAGGTCCAATAGTTGCCTGCCACCAGTTCCCTCCTGTTGGACCGCTCGCGACTTTGAGATGCCTCGTCTGCGAACGGTGTCGGCCACGACTATCACGAACGCTTATGGGGCTGAGTGATTGAGTGCACGAAGCACTCTGGATCTCACGTCAACGTCAGGCGATTGCTGCGAGGCCCAGACGCAAATGGAAGGCGGGGCCTTAGGCCCCGCCTTCTTTGAATCTGCGCGGAACGGGACTTCGCGCTTTAGGCGTTCAGCCACACGTCCTGGAACTTCATGTTGTTGTAGCTCGAGACGTGCGCGATGTACCCCTGCACCTGCTTGTAGACCGCGCCCTGACCGATCGACCAGGAGTAGATCACCTTGCCGAGGGCTGGCAGCGACACCTTCTGCAGGTCCTTCACCAGTTCCTTGCGCTTCGCCGTGTCGAGTTCCACGGATTGCTTGAGGAAGGCCGCCTCGATTTCCGGCGTCGACAGTTCGGAGTAGTTGCGCGGCGCGCCCTTGATGTAGAACTCCGCCCACAGCGCGTCCGGGTCGTCGAGCGAGACGCCATGGCCCCAAGGCACCAAGTCGAAGTCGCGCTTGTTGATCCGGTCGTACGCGACCGCGGTCTCCACGATGTCCTGCTTCGACTTCATGCCGACCTTCGCCAGCTGGTCTGCCGTGAAGAGGCCGTGGTCCTCATAGAATGCCTGACGGATCAGCAACGTGATGTTCAGGCCGTCCTTCACGCCCGCCGCGTCCAGCAGTTTCTTCGCGTCCGCGATGGAGTTCGGGCCCTGCGGCTCGTAGCCCGTGACTTTACGGATCTCCGCCTCGGTCAGCGCCCAGTCGCCGCCCGGCAGCAGGTAGCCGCCGATGACACCCTGGCCCTTGCTGATGATCTGGATCGACTCTTCCTTGTTGATGGCGAGGTTCACCGCGCGGCGGACGCGCTCGTCGTTCCACGGTGCTTTCGAGGTGTTGAAGTTCAGCACTGCGAAGCCGAGCGTGGAGCGCTTGCTGTAGACCGCCTTGTCGCCGATCGCCTTCTTCAGCGACTCCGCCGAGGCCCCGCCCATCCCGCCAATCTGGATCTGGCCAGACTGGAGCGCGGAGTCGCGGGACGGCTCCTGCGGCATGACATAGATGTCGAGGCCGTCCAGGTAGGGACGGTCCTTGACGTGGTATTCCTTGTTGCGCTCGATGGTGACCTTGACGCCGCGCTCGTACTTCATGTCGCGGTACGGTCCGGTGCCGTTGGCCTTGTTCTTCCAGTCGAACTTGTCGTTCGCGATGTCCTTCTGGGCGTAGATCGCCATCCAGCCCTGGCCGAGGATCGGCAGCATCGAGAGCGGCGAGGCGGGCCGCGCCATGTTCAACTTGAGCGTGAAGTCGTCTGGCGTCTCCATGCTCTTGATGACCTTGAGCTGGTCCTGCCGCGGTGGCACGAGGCCCTTCGG
>SCTU01000132.1 GCA_004297315.1 Dehalococcoidia bacterium
CGATCGGGTTCCGCGAGGACATCGCGGCGGCGGTGCGCGCGTACGCGGCGACGGATGAGGCGCGCGCCCTCGAGGGCGTGGCGGCGCGCTTCCTGGCGCACACCCAGCGCGACCACCGGCGCAACGGCTTCGACCTCGACGCCGAGCGGCGCGCGCGTGTGCGCGATCGGAAGGAGCGCCTCGTCCGGCTCGGGGTCGAGTTCCGCCGCAACATCGACGAGTACGAGGACGCCCTGCTGCTCCGCCGCGAGGAACTGCGCGGGCTCCCGGACGCCTACATCGACCGCCTCGAAGTGGTCGAGACGGCCGAGGGGCCTCGGTACCGCGTCTCCCTCGACTACCCCGAGCTCTACCCGTTCCTCGAAGCCGCCGAGGACGAGTCGCTGCGTCGCGCGCTGTTCCTGAAGAACCACCGGCGCGCGGTGGACACCAACCTCCCGATCCTGACCGAGGCGATCGCGCTCCGCCACGAGATCGCGGAGACGCTCGGGTACCCCTCGTGGGACGCCTACGTCACTGAGACGAAGATGGTGCGCACGCCGCAGGCCGCCCTCGACTTCCTCATCGACCTCGAACGGCAGGTGCGGGTGAAGGCGGACCGCGACATCGAGGAACTGACGGCCGAGAAGCGCCGCCACACCGATGATCAGACGGCGCGCCTCGAGATCTGGGACTGGCGCTACTACCAGCAGCGCGTGATGCGCGAGCGCTACCAGGTGGACCAGTTCGCCGTCGCCGAGTACTTCCCGCTCGACGCCGTCCTCGACGGGCTGTTCGAGGTCTACCAGCGGCTCGTCGGCGTGCGCTTCGTGCCGATCGAGGACACGCGGGCGTGGCACCCGGACGTGCGCCTCTACGCGGTCCACGACGCCGTCGAGGATGCGTCGGACGGGCACTCTACGGGGCACCTCACTGGGCACTTCATCGGCCACTTCTACATGGACCTGCACCCGAGGCCGGACAAGTACGGTCACGCCGCCGCCTTCGTCTTGAAGCCCGGGCGCGCGCTGCCGGACGGCACGTACCAATCGACGGCCGCCTCAATCGTCGCGAACTTCACGAAGCCCTCGGCCGAGTCACCGAGCCTGCTGCGGCACTCCGAGGTGGAGACACTGTTCCACGAGTTCGGCCACATCCTCCACCAGGTGATGACGCGCTCGCCGTACGTCCGCTTCGCCGGTACGAACGTGCAGCGCGACTTCGTCGAGGCGCCGTCGCAGATGCTGGAGCACTGGGTGTGGGAGCCCGAGGTGCTGCGCGGCTTCACGCGGCACGTGCGGACGGCCGAGCCGCTGCCCGAGGCGCTGCTCGCGCAGATGGTGGCGGCGAAGAACGTCGGCAGCGGGCTGCACTACCTACGCCAGCTCTACTTCGCGCGCCTCGACCTCGCCTACCACGACGCGGGCGCCGTGAAGGACACCGACGCGCTGGCCGAGGCGCTGCACGGGATCACGGGCTTCCCGTTCCCGCCCGACACGCACTTCCAGGCCGGCTTCGGCCACCTCTTCGGCTACGACGCCGGCTACTACGGCTACCTGTGGTCGCAGGTCTTCGGCGACGACATGGCCACGCTGTTTGAACGGGCCCGCAGTACGGGCGGGGCTGAGGGCGGCCCAGCAGCCGAGGCGGCCGCCGGACGCGACTACCGCCGCATCATCCTCGAAGCCGGGGGGACCGAGGACGGCGACGTGCTCGTGCGCCAGTTCCTGGGCCGCGAGCCCTCGAACGCCGCGTTCCTGCGAGAAATCGGGCTCACCCCCGCGTAGCGCGAGGGCTACGCCTCGATCGGGATCGCGAGGGCGACGTCGAGCGGCTGGCCCCAGGGCATCGTCACCTGCTGCACGTCGATGCGGTAGCGCTCGGCCGCGTCGAGCTTCGAGGCGATGCGCTTGCCGGCGTCGACCCCGACGAGGATCTGGTTGCCGCAGCAGCACGACTCCGGCGCGGCGTCCGCCTTCGAGCGGTCGAGGGCGAAGCCGGCGTCGCACGAGCAGTAGCAGTCGTAGTTCACGTTCGCGCCCACGTCCGTCTTCTCGACGCGGTACGTCGAGGGCCGCCAGGTGGCGCGGTCCGCGGTCGCGCCGTGGTGCGCCTCGGTGGCCACGTCGCCGAGCGGGTAGTCCGCCGCCGCCAGCCGCGTCGCCAGGACGTCGAGCAGCGCCCCCGAGGCCACGTCGACGGTGAAGGTGCGGGCGTCCGGGTCGCCGGAGACCATGCGCGCGCCCTCGGTGGCGTCGACGACGCCTCGGATGGTCTCGATGCAGTGGTCGCAGGTGATGTTCGGGGAGGAGAGGAGGATCTGCACGGCTGGTTCCCTTCGGGCGCCCCGAGGATAGACCCGCCTCCTCGGCCGCTCCACCGCCCGTACGGCTTCGCGTCGCGAAGGCAGCCCCATCCCCGCCCCCTCCCCCGAGGGGGAAGGGGCGGCGCGGAGCGCTACGCGGGGACGGTGCCGCCGATCTTGAACATGCCGGTCCCGCAGACCGGGCAGACGCCCTTTACGGCCGGCTTGCCATTCTTCATGGTGGTGTTCTCAGCGCTCTTCATCTCGCGCTTGGCTTTGCACTTCACGCAGTACGCCTCAACGGCCATGGAGCCTCCTGTGCTTGTTCCTCGCTCCTAAGAGCGTACGGGCCGCGCCCCTGAGGGGGAACGCGGGGGCGGCACGAGATGCTCGGGAGGAGTCGGCAGATTTGCGGACTCCGAGCAGATTCAGACGATCGAGCCCATATCCCCCGAATCTACGGGATGATCCGGCTGCGGATTCCTTACTTTACAGAACGGAGGAGCAGGTGCCGAATCGGGGAAGCACAAGTCTTTCTCACCGGAACGAACGCCAGGTGCTGCTGCGACTCCAAGGAAGCGGGTCGTACTCCGCATTCCCACCCTGGATAGCGATCCGCACATCGAATTCGGGATAGACGCAGTACCACCGGAGGCCGATGAGAGTGCAGCCGTAGTCCGTGCCGCTGAGAAACGATGGGTAAAAGGACCAATAACTAGCACTCCATACAGTGAGATACGCATAGGTCTTGGAGTAGCCCGAACCCCCCGCGAGGCTCGGAAATGCCGACACAACAGTTTGCAGCACTTGCCGTCCGTATGAGGCCTTTGTTGCGTCGGGGATACCCATGTAGGCAAGTTCCGTGCCAGGCAGATACTCGCTGATCGCAAGCGGGATGATCCCACTGGGCGTAATCGTGACTTTCACCTCGTTCGGAAGGCCACTGCCGCTCGGACCAGGTATCCCGTTCACGACCGCCATCACCGACGGCTCGCTCAGCCCGGATGTCGGGGCCGTGGGAACCGGTGCGGGAACGGGAGCGACTGTTTGGCGGGCGACCTCAATCCCTTTCCTTATTTCGCTCGTCGCGAGGGCATATCCGAGGCCCTCGACATCCGTCGAAACGGTCTTCGCCTGGACTAGCCCGACCACTCGACCGCAGCCGTCCGTCAGGGGGCCGCCAGAGTTGCCCGGGTTCACGGCCGCGTCTGTCTGAGCGGTGGTGAATCCGTTCCGCAGGAATACCCTGGACAGGATGCCCTTAGACAGGGAGGCCGTGCCAGAGACGCGTGGTGGGTAGCCGACAGACCACACGGTGATGCCAGCGTCTGCCCCAGAAACCTCGATCATCGACAGGGCTTCGGCGGGAGCCGTGGCAGTTCTGAGAAGTGCAAGGTCCCGCGCAGTATCCACACCCACCACAGTCGCGGAGGCTTCGAAAGAACTGGAATTCAGCCGGACTGTCCGTTCTCCTTCGACTACGTGTTCCGCGGTGAGCCATTCCCCCGCGCCAATATGGAAAGCCGTTCCAGTTCCCGAACTCGTGATGACCTGCGCGACCGCCGGGATCGCGTTGACCGGCCTCGAATCCGACGGACAACCACCCCCAGCCGATGGGGGAGGAGGTGGCGAGGTCGGTGTGCTAGCTGGAGTAGTGGCTGGTTCATTCCGGGCGCCGGTCTTCACGATTACCAGCGTGCTCAGTAGCCCCGTCGGGAAGGCGCCAGCAAAACTGGTATTCACGAATTCCGGGGCGCCCACCACGAAGGTGAACATCCTACCGCCAGTGGTCGCGGTCACCGAATCAACCCTGGCGGCTGCACCTGCGACGTCCAGCTGGGCCAGCGTCCCCGTGAAACTCACAATGGACATTCCAGCCGAGGCGATCGTGCCGCCCGAAAAGCCGCCAGGACTGGTAGTGGAGGCTGTCAACGAAATGCCGTTAGCGGCATCAGCGGGTGCACCCCCGGCTGTCCACCTCACCGTCTGGTTCGCCGCAACCCCATCGATTGCGAACGAAACCACATCGTTCTCTCGTGGAGCACAGGCAGCGGTGGTCGCGATTGTGAGCACC
>SCTU01000133.1 GCA_004297315.1 Dehalococcoidia bacterium
CGTCCGGGAGGACGTACAGGCGTGAGGTGATCGAGGCGATCTCCTGTTGCAGGTTCTCGGGAGTCTGGGTGCGGCCCGGCCCGCCGGGGAACAGGGTGTCGCCGGTGATCAGCGCCCCGCTGAGGAGGAGGCAGGTCGAGCCGGGCGTGTGGCCAGGCGTGTGGATCGCGCGGACCGTCGCGCCGCCCACCGTGAACGTCGCACCGTCGGCGAGCGGCTGGACGTTGCGCGTGGCGTCCAGGTTGGTCTCGGTCGCGCCGCAGAAGACCGGGGCCGGCGTGTACGCGCGCAGCACGTCGAAGCCGTTCCAGTGGTCGCCGTGGTGGTGCGTCACGACGATCCGTTCGACCGCCGCACCGCCCAGCGCCTCGACGATCGCCTCGGCGCCCTCGGGCACGTCGACGACGGTCACCGGGCCACCCGAGGCGGGACGCAAGATATAGGAGTTGTTGCCGAAGCGACCCAGCCCCGACAGCATCTCGATGCTGACCGTCGCGTCGCGGTAGACCGTCTCGCCCATGCCCGTCCTCCTTTTGCGCCGCTACGAAGGCGGTTGCCCGAGCCCGGCGCGACGGCCGTCGGTCCAGGCGAGCCCTTCCTCAGCGAGCCGCCCCAGCAGGATACGCACCCGTGCACGCTCCTCGGTGGTCGTGGCACCAGCGCGTCTCGCGAGGGTGGCGAGCGCCACGTCCGTGCCCGACGGTTCGTCCGCCGCGTCGCGCAGGACCTGCATCACGCGGCCGCGCGTCTGCCGGTCCGAGCCCTCGAACGTGGCCTGCGCGCGCACCGGCTGCGCCACCTCGCCCGCGGCAAACCGCGGCCGCGCGGCGCACATCGAGGCCACCACGCATACCTCGCAGTGCGGGCGGGGCGTGCAGACGCGCGCGCCGAAGTCCATCAGCGCCGGGTTCCAACGCGCGCCCTCGCCGGGAGGGAACAGCGCCGCCGTCGCCGCCTCGACCTCCGCGCGCCGCGTGTCGCGTGCCGGCTGGAGGTCGCCGAACACGAGGCGGCCGACCAACCGCACGATGTTCGTGTCGACGGCGGGCGCGTCGTCGTTGAAGCCGAAGGTGCGCACGATGGCCGCCGTGAACGGCCCGACTCCCGGCAGGGCGAGCAGCGACTCGGCGTCGCGGGGCAGCGCACCTCCGTGCTCCTGCATGCAACGCCGGGCCGCCTCTTGCAGCGCGACGGCGCGACGCGGGTAGCCCGCGCGGCCCCATGTCTGCAGCACGGCAGCGCGGTCGGCGCGCGCGAGGACGGCGAGCGTGGGGAACGCCGCCATCCAGCGGCCGTAGACCTCGAGCACGCGTGACATCTGCGTCTGCTGCGCGCAGACCGCGGCGACCAGCGCGGCGTACGGGTCGCGTGCGGTGCGCCAGGGGAACGGCTGCGCGTGCGCGTCGTACCAGTCGAGGAGGCGTCGCTGCACCGCCCGGCGACGCGCCGCAGGCAGCGCGTGCGGGCGCAGCGCTGGGGCAGGCTTCGAGGTCGATCGCGGCATCGTCGGAGGGTACCCGCCGGGCGGGGCGATACACCATGCCGTACCATGCGGCGCCGAGGGGTGGTGCGTCATGGCCGTTGCGAAAAAGCCCGCTGCCAGGAAGGCGACTGCGAAGAAGCCTGCGGCGAAGAAACCGGCCGCGCGCAAGCCCGCATCGAAACGTCCTGCGGCGAAACCCACCGCGAAGAAGCCCGTCGCCAAGAAGTCCGCGACCAAGAAGCCAGCGGTCAGGAAACCGGCCGCGAAGGCCCCTCGCAAGCCCGCCGCCAAGAAGGCGGCTGCCAAGAAGCCTGCCGTGAAGAAGGCCGCGCCGAAGACCGCGGCAGAGTCGGCTGTCGCCAAGAAGGTGGCCACCAAGGCGACCGTCCCGGCCGCGCGCGCCGCCGCCCGTCCTGCCTCGAATCCGGCCGCGAAGCCGGCCCCAGCAAGGAAGCCCGTGACCAAGAAGACCGGCGCGAAAGAGACGGCGAAAGAGACGATCGAGTCGCGCGTCAACGTCATCAACGACCACCTGACGCAGCACGTCGTCGTGGTCAAGCAGTTCACGCGCACATTCCCGACCTCGAACGTCTGGGTGCTGCGCGACGGGCGCGAGGCGGCGCTCCTCGACGCGGGGTACGGCGACAAGCAGTCGATCAGCGAGCGCGCGAAGTTTTTCGCGGGCGAGCTGGGCCACCTCGACTTCAAGGTGATCGCGATGACGCATCACCACTACGACCACTCGTCGGGGGCGCGGCAGCTGCGCGAACTGCTCAAGGCCGAGACCGCGATCAACCCGGTGGACGAGGTCCTGCTCCACACGCCGCCCGCACCCTCCCAGGGCAACGAGGACCTGCCGGACGAGGAAGACCTCGCCGAGCGCGTCGAACAGTGGCGCGCGGAGTCGCTTGCCACGCCGATCGACCGCCCACTCGCCGACGGCGAGACCTTCAAGGTCGGCGGCCTCACGGTGCAGGCCGTCCACACGCCCGGGCACACCGCCGGCCACAACTGCTACTGGGTGGAGGACCTGCGCATCCTTTTCACCGGCGACAACATCCTCGGCGTCGGCACGAGCGCGATCGGGCCGCCGCCGGCCGGCAACATGCAGCAGTACCTCGACTCGCTGCTGCGGATGCGCGAGCTGCAGGCCTCGCTGTTCGCCCCCGGCCACGGCCCAACCGTCACGGCGACCGACGCGAAGGTGCAGGAACTGATCGACCACCGCGCGACGCGCGACCGCCAGATCATCGACCTGATCGACCGCGGCTACACGACGGACAACCAGATTCGCCGCGCGCTCTACCCCGAGATTCAGAAAGGGCTGCGGCGGTCGGCCGCCGGCCAGGTCCGCTCCCACCTCGCGAAGATGGTGGGCCAGGGCATCGCCACTGTGACGCAGGAGGACGGCGGCAAGGTCTGGCGCGTCGCACTCACGAAGTAGGCGGCATTCGAGATTCGCGTGGCCGTCACGAGCCGCGCAATCCTCCGGGGCTCGGCACTTAGAGGCGAGAGAGCGTAGCGTGCTTACCACGCCGAGCCGTCACAGGCTCGGCTTTTGTATGTAAGGACGTGCATCTTGCGCTTGAGCCCGTTGATCTCGAAACGTCTGCTGATGCAGGCAGTCGTGGTTGGAGTCTTCGGAGTGCTCGCGCTGCTCCCCACGATGCACGCTAGCGCGGCGTCCGCCTCGAAGGCGTGCAGTCTCTCGTCGCCGAATGTGTACACCTGCGTCTTCACCATCACCCCGGGGGTCGCGGTGGGCGCCGGCGCATGGCTCGTCCAGACTTCGGGCGCTGGGACGCTGAGCGCCCCCTCGGCCGTCTCGTCCAGCAGCGGGTGCTCGTCCGCCACGGTGACGGCGGGCGGGACGCCGATCAATCCTCCGACCTCCACGGCGGTATCTGACTACAACGTGAGCATCGGCGGCACGGGCTGCAGCGCGAGCGCCGTCGTGGCGGTGACCGAGACAATCACGGTGACCTCGAGCGGCTCCGTATGCCAGACCGTCTGGATCACCGCCGCGATGCCGAGCGTGTCGACCTGCGCGAACGTTACCTACTCGCCACCTGCTCCCAACCCCTCTGCCACCAAGACCTGCACCCCGACATCGACGCCCAACGTCTACACCTGCACGTACACCGTGATCCCCGGCTTCCCAGCCGCGCCCGGCGACGTCCTCCACATCAACGAACCCCCGGGACCGCCGATGACGGGCCCGGGCACGCTCACGTCCACGCCTGTCGTCAGTGTCGTCAGCGGCTGCAACGAGGTCCCCACGCCCGTCGTGCTCAGCAGCTCGACCAGCTACCACGCGACGATCGGCGCGAGCGGATGCCCCGGGACCACGTGGTCCGTGCAGTTCACCGAGACGATTGCCGTCACCGCGAGCGGCTCGATCTGCCAGTCTTTCTACTTGGTTGCGACCGTGCCCCCGGTCACCGCCTGCGCAACCGTGACCTACACCCCGCCCGCCCTCGGTCCGTCGGCCACGAAGACCTGCGTCCTGACATCGACGCCGAACGTGTACACCTGCACGTACACGATCACCCCGTCGGTGGCGACGTCGCCGGGCGCCTGGCTCGTGCAGATGGTCACGCCGGGTCCCGGGACGTTCACCGCGCCCTCGGTCGTCAGCACGGCTACGAGCGGGTGCGGCACGCTGCCGGTGGTAGCGGCGGGCACATTCATCAGCCCGCAGTTCGGAACCGCCGACTACAACGTGAACATCGGCGCCGGCGGCTGCACAGCGGCAGCCGCCGTGGTGATCACGGAAACGGTCACAGTGACGTCATCCGGGCAGATTTGTCAGACTGTCTGGATCACCGCGGCTGGCCCCGGCGTCACTACCTGCGCCGACGTGTTCTTCACCAAGTCCCTCGTCTTCTCCGGCGGTACGATCGCCCCGACGGGCGTCTCGATCGTCTCGTTCACGGGCAGCACGAAGCAACTGGATGCGGCGGGCGCCGCGAACACACCGAAGATCGTCACCGTCTCCGCGACCGCGGACGGAAAATTGATCACCTACGTGATCGGCGCCCCGGCCTTCGTGAACACCGCGTTCAACGCTGCCTTCCCGGCCGGCCTCAACGCCACGCTGGTGATCGTGAAGACTGGCTAGTCGCTCGGCCCCGTCGAGGCCGCCTGAGCCTTCGGATCTGGCGCGAATCGCCTCGCTGTTATCGCCGTGAGATAATCGGTCGCGGTCCCGCTCGCGCCGCCGAGACGCGTCGCCGCGGCGGGCCGACCTAGATTCACTCAACCGCTCCCGGGCGGGGTTCGGGCGACATGTGACTACCTCAACCACCGAGGCGAACGCCTGGGGCGTCGTCGGTCAGGATGCGCCGGTCGAGGTGCTGCGCCGCGCGATCGCCGGCGGACACTTGGCGCACGCCTACCTCTTCGCGGGACCGCCGGGCATCGGCAAGGCGCTGCTCGCGCGGCGGCTCGCGCAGACGCTCGTCGCCCCACGCGCCGATGACCCCACGCTCCCCGACCTCGCCTCGCGCGCCGCGCAGCAGATCGAGGCGGGCGCCTCCGCCGACATCGAGCGGATCGCGATCGGCGGCATCTGCGACGAGGCGAGCCACGACCACGCGACCGACCACTCGACGCGCATCCGCATCTGCCAGGTGCGCCGGCTGGAGCGCGTCGCCTCGCTCGCCCCGTTCGCCGTCGCGCGCCGCGTGTTCATTGTCGACGGCGCGGACGACCTCCAGACCGAGGCCGGGCACGCGCTGTTGAAGACGCTCGAGGAGCCGCCCGGCGACGCGCTGCTCCTGCTGCTCGCCTCCGACGTCGATGCACTCCTGCCCACGATCCGGTCGCGCTGCCAGGA
>SCTU01000134.1 GCA_004297315.1 Dehalococcoidia bacterium
GGCCCGCAGAACTGCCGCGCTTGGTTCCTCTTCCAGCGCGTGCACGACACCGACCACATCAACCAACTCGCCGCGCTACGCGCCGACGCGGGGTTCCCGCAATGAACCCCCTGGCCCGTGAAGTCGTGCAGCGGATGACGGAGAAGGGGCTCACCCTCGGCACGGCGGAGTCGACGGTCGGCGGGATGATCGGCCACCTGATCACGGACGTGCCGGGGTCCTCCAAGGTGTTCGTGGGCGGCATCACCGCGTACCACGGCCGCCCGAAGCAGATGCTGCTGAACGTCCCCGCTGAGACGCTTCGCGACGCGGGCTCAGTCTCCAAGGAGGCGACAGTGGCGATGGCCCGCGGGGGACGGGCGGCGCTCCAGGTCGACCTCTGCGTCGCGGAGAGCGGCATCGCTGGCCCGAGCGGCAATCCCGAACGCCCGAGCGGCCTCTACTGGATTGCGGTGTCCGGCGCGGACGGCGACCGCACGGAGCGCCACGTCTTCCAGGGCGACCGGGAGGCGACGAAACTCGCCGCCGCCGAGGCCGCCCTACGGCTGGTGTTGGCCGCCGTCGAAGGTCGCTGAGGCCTCTCGTAACGCGGCCCCGTTCGGCGTAGGCTCGCACTCCCGACCCCTGACCGTGACGCCCGGGAGGCCCGCATGAGCGACATCGACGCCCGCTTTCTTGAGTCTGTGACCGGCGCCGCCTGCCACGGCCTCGATGCCGGCTGGGGGGCGGCGGCGATGGCGGCGCGAGAGCCGTTCCGGCTGATCGGCGACCGGCCCGTCTGGGGCCGCGACCGCACGTTCCGCGTCGGCCACGTACGCCTCGACCTCTCGTTCGACCTCAAGCGCCGCTCCGTAACCGGCACCGCCGCCACGACGATCCGCCCGCGGCACGACGGCCTGCGCGAGGCCGTCTTCGACGCCGTCGGACTGGAGATCGCCTCGGTCACGGACGGCGACGGGAACGCGCTCGCCTGGAGCACGGGCGAGCGGTCGCTCCGAGTGAACCTGGGCCGGCCGCGTCGCGCCAGCCAGCCGCTCACGATCGTCGTCAGCTACTCCGCGACACCTCGGCGCGGGCTCTACTTTAACCAGCCGGACGAGGGCTATCCCGACCGCCCTGAGCAGGTCTGGACGCAGGGGCAGGCCGAGGACTCAGGCTGTTACTTCCCCTGCCTCGACTTCCCCGGAGAGAAGTTCACGACCGAGGCGCACCTCACCGTGCCTCCCTCGTGGTTCGCGCTCTCCAACGGGCGTCTCGACTCCGTCACGGAGGACCGCCGGCGCAAGACGAAGACGTACCACTGGGCCCAGGACCGCCCGCACTCCGCCTACCTCGTCACCGTCGCCGCCGGGGAGTTCGACGAGGTGCGGGCGAAGGCCGGCGATGTGCCGGTCCAGTACTACGGTGCGCCCGGGACGGCACCAGCGTTGCGCCGCACCTTCGGCCGGACACCCGACATGATCAATTTCTTCGCCGAGAAGATCGGGACGCCCTACCCGTGGGCGAAGTACGCAACGGTGGCCGTCCACGACTTCATCTTCGGCGGGATGGAGAACACCTCCGCGACGACGATGACCGACACGCTGCTTCACGACGAGCGCGCGCACGAGGACGTCCTCGAGCAGTGCGACTCGATCACCGCGCACGAACTGGCGCACCAGTGGTTCGGCGACCTGCTGACCTGCCGCGAGTGGTCGCACGGCTGGCTGAACGAGTCGTTCGCGACCTACTTCGACGCGCTGTTCGTCGAGCACAACCGCGGTTGGGATGCCTTCCGTCACGACATCATGGCCAAGGGCGAGGCGTACCTCCAGGAGGACACCGGCGCGTACCGGCGGCCGATCGTCGAGAACGTCTACCACGAGCCGATCGACGTCTTCGACCGGCACCTCTACGAGCGCGGCTCGGTCGTCCTCGACATGCTGCGCTACAACCTCGGCGACGACCTGTGGTGGGCGGGCATCCAGCACTACGTCCGCAAGCACGCCGAGCAGGACGTGCTCACGCACGACCTCCAGCGCGCCTTCGAGGAGGCCACAGGCCGGAATATGGACGGGTTCTTCGCCCAGTGGGTGTGGAAGGGCGGCCACCCAGAGTTCAAGGCGACCTACGCCTGGGACGCGAAGCAGCGGATGGCCACGGTCAACCTGACGCAGACCCAGACGCCGGACGAGTCGCTCACCTCGATCTACCAGACGCCAATCGAGATCGCCTTCATGGTGGACGGCAAGTTCGACCGGCACACGGTCCAGGTCGCGGACGCCTCCCACTCCTTCGTCTTCCGCCTGCCGGGCGAGCCGGAGTTCGTCTCGATCGACCCGGCTGGCCGCGTCCTGAAGACGCTCGACTTCGCGCCCGGCGTGAAGCAGCTCGCCGCCCGGGCCGCGAAGGACCCCGAGGCGATCGGCCGGATCGACGCCGCCCGCGCGCTGGCGAAAGCCGGCTCCGCCGAGGCCGTCGCCGCGCTGCGCACCGCCCTCCTCAACCGCGACGAGCTCGACTTCGTGCGGGCGGAGGTCGCGGCCGCGCTCGGGAAGATGAAGGACGGCGCGGCACGTGACGCCCTGATCGCGGGCACACGCGAGACATCCGCCCGCGTGCGGCGCGCCGCCGCGCTGGCGCTGGGCAACTTCCGCGACGAGCCCGCGGCCCAGGCGCTCACCCGCCTCCTCAGCGGCAATGGCGACCGTTCCTACTACGTGCAGATGAACGCCGCGCAGGCGCTCGGACGCACGCTTCAGCCGTCCGCGTTCGAGACGCTGGAGGGCGTGCTGGGCCGCCCGGCGCACAACGACGTGATCACGGTCGGCGCGTTGACCGGCCTCGGCCTGCTGCGGGATGCGAGGGCCGTCGAGCCGCTGCTCGCGCACACGCAATGGGGCGTCCATCAGAACGCCCGCCGCGCCGCGACGGCCGCGCTCGGTACGCTCTACCCGTACCTCGAAGGGGCGGTGCAGGTGCGCGTCCGCGATCGGCTCGAGGAGTTGCTGGACGACCGCTGGCTGCGCGTGCAGATCGCCGCGACGTCGGCCCTCGAGGCGGCGGGCGACGCAAAGTCGGTGCCCGCGGTCACCGCCGCCGCCGAGCGTGCCCTAGACGGCCGCGTGAAACGCGTGAACCGCGTCGCCGCCCGTCACCTCGCCGAGCGCGCCGCCAGCGGCAAAGAGGCGAAGGCCCTGCGCGACGACCTCGAAAAACTCCAGCAGGAGAACCGAGGCCTGGCGGACCGCCTCGCAACACTCGAAGCGCGCACCACCGCCACCGCACGAGCACGGAAGTAGGAAGCGATGCCCTCAGCACCGATCAACGGGATCGACCTCTACTACGAAGTCTCTGGCCCCGCGGACGCCCCTGCGGTCGTGTTCCTCCACGGCGCCGGGGGAAACCACCTCTCCTGGTGGCAGCAGATCCCGCATTTCAGCCAGCGCTACCGCTGCGTCGCGATCGACCACCGGGGATTTGGCCGAACGCCCGACCCGACGGGCATCGGCGCTGCGAAGTTCGTGGACGACGTCCAGGCGCTGCTCGATCACCTGAACCTGGCCCAGGTCGCGCTGGTCGCGCAGTCCATGGGTGGGCGGACCGCGCTCGGGTTTGCCGTGCGTCATCCGGAGCGTGTGCGGGCACTCGTCATGGCGGACACGTGGGGGTTCTTCGACTGGCCTGAGCAGATGGAGCGCGCCCGCGTGCTGCGGGAGCAGACGCCGGGCAACAACGACCCGCTCTGGGTGCGCGCGGTGGGACCTACTTTCCGGGCGGCGGAACCGGCGCGTGCCTTCCTCTACCAACAGATCGGCGGCCTCAACTCGCCCCGTCCGGACACCGCGAACAACGACCCGGCTCCTCCCACGGTGGCCCAGGTGGCCGCACTGAAGCTGCCCGTGCTCATGGTCGAGGGCGAGGAGGATGAACTCGTCCACCCGGCGCTCATGGAGGCCTTCCACGCGCTCGTGCCCGGCTCGGAGTACGCCACCGTCCCGAAGGCTGGCCATTCCGTGTACTTTGAGAATGCGCGACAGTTCAATGACCTCGTGGGGCCCTTCCTCGCGCGGCACCTTGGGGGGTGATAGTGGCCGACGTGGAAGAAGAGCGGCGGCGGGAA
>SCTU01000135.1 GCA_004297315.1 Dehalococcoidia bacterium
ACGGGCTGGCGCTGCGCGCACTAGGCGGACGTCACCGTATCGACGTGTTGGCAGAAGCCCGCGACCACGCGGTTGAATTGCTCCGGGTTCTCCCGGAAGGTGTAGTGGCCGCCCTCATTGAAGATGTGCAGCTCGGTCCATGACGTCTTTGGTGCGATCACGTCGAGCAGCGGGGGCGCCCAGCGCACTGGCGCTGACTGGTCGTTGTAGTCCCATAGCATCAACACCGGGACGGGCAGCCCCTCCGCTGCGATGCGGGCCAGCAGAGCGTCATGGGCCTGGTCGAGGGATGCCAGGAACCGCTCAGTACCACCAGTGGCCATCTTCGCCGTGACGCGCGCGAACTCCGCCGAGGTGGCGTGCGCCAGCATGCGGTCCATGAAGTCCGACGTGACCTGCTGCGGCTTGAACGCCTGGGCCAGCGGCTCCGCCCGCACCTCGCGCTCGGGTTCTTCGTAGTGAGGGAGATTGGCGTAGAAGGCGCCGGACGCTGTCGTTGGATCGGCCGGTGCGAGCGTGCCGCTGTCGATGATGATGAGGGACTGCACGGTGCCCGGTGCCAGCGCATAGGCCAGCGACGAGATGAGCATCCCGCCTCGAGAGTGGCCCGCGAGGTGTGCCCCGCGCAGCCCGAGGGTCTCGATGAAGCGCCGGGCATGCTGGACCGTGGCCCCCCAGGTGTAATCGTCGTCACTCACGGGGCCAGCAGTCCCACCCTGCCCGAGTTTGTCGACCGCAATGACGCGAAAGTACTTCGCGAGCGCATCCAGGTTCAGGCTGTAGGAGTCAACGGTGTAGAGCGAACCGATCTGCCCGCCGGGGAACAGCACCAATGGTGAGCCGGTGCCGTCCTCGTAATACCGCGTCCGTACGCCATCGATGTCGACGAAGTGCAGCTTGGCCGGATCGAGGTGATCCGCAGCGTACAGCGGACTGATCATCGACGTCGCGACCATGAGACCTCTCTTACTTGCTTCGACAGCGGCCGCTTCATCCTGCGTCGGGTGTGTTTCGCGCCAGGGACAGACAGGAGTCAGAGACGTGAACTTCCGCCTGCTGGCGCGTCACAGGCGAGTTGCGGACAAATGTCGTGCCGCCTGTCCGACTGCAGGTCCAGTGAAGGCGCCCGCCCTTCTCCCTGCACCGACACATCGCCGCAACCCAACGGACATCTCCCAGACAACAGTTCTTCGCCCAAGTGTTACGCGGGCGACACCGCCCGATCACAGCCGGCCCTGAGGATCGTGACACGACAAACCAGTCGCCACGCGGGCGACGGTGATCAGAGGAGTTATTCAATGCCTCGTTCGTGGGAGACCTTCTTGACCGAGCGCGACCGGAAGCACCTCGTCGCCTCCGGCTTTGGCAAGGGCGGCGACGACCGCAGCGGGTTCGGGGACAACCCCGCGATCCTGGTCGTAGACGACTACTACAGCGTCCTGGGCCTCGAGCGCGAGGACCTCTTCGAGTCGATCAAGAAGTGGCCGATGTCCACGGGCCTCGAGGGATGGGCAGCGATCGACAAGACCGTCGAGCTGTTGCGTGCGGCGCGCGCCAACGGCGTGCCGATCATTTACGTGCACGGGATGGGCGATGACCCTCTGAAGCAGGTCGGCTTCTGGAGTTCGCGTGTCGACATGGGCCCGCGCCCGCGCCCGGCTTCGCTGCTCACACCGGCCGAGGCAGCGCGCGGCAACGACATCGTCGATGAGATCGCGCCGGAGCCGGGCGACCTGGTGTTCAACAAGGCCGCGGCAAGCGCGTTCCATGGCACGCCGCTGGTCTTCCAACTGAACTACCTCAACATCGACACCGTCATCACCTGCGGCGAGACGACGAGCGGCTGCGTGCGCGCCTCGGTCGTGGACGGCGCTACCTTCCGCTACCGCATGGCGGTCGTGGAGGAGTGCACCTTCGACCGGACGGAGGCCTCGCACTACATCAACCTATTCGACATGCACACGAAGTACGCGGACGTCGTCTCGCTCGCCGAGACCGTGGCGTACCTCGACACGATTGGCGCGAAGAAGGGCGTGGGCGCGGCCGCCCTCCGATAGCGGAGACCGGCTCCGTGTGCCCGCCAGAGGGACTGGACACTATGAAACAGACACGCTCACAACTGTCGGGTATCACCGTGGGAGCGGTCGTGCTGCTCGCGGGGCTCCTCGCGGCTTGTGGCAGCACAAAGACCGAGGTCAGCACGGGCGGCGCAGGCGACGACAAGCCAGTCGTCGCCACGCCCGGCGCGGCGCTGGCCAGTGGGGCAGCCCGGAACCTGCACGCGACGCAGGAGTTGAAGGTCCGTCAGTACTTCGAACCCGGTGGGTTCGACCCTGCCAACCTGTTCCGGATCGAGACCGAGAACATCGCGTTCAACCTGTACTCCGGCCTGACGACCTTCGACCCTGACACGGGCAAGCCGATGCCCGACCTCGCCGAGTCGTGGACCATCTCACCGGACGGGACGGTGTACAGGTTCAGCCTCGTGAAGAACGCCGAGTGGCATCAGGGCTATGGGAAGGTCACTGCGGCTGACGTGAAGTATTCCTACGAGCGCGTCCTCGACCCGAAGACCGGTTCCCCGTATCGCGCCGAGCTTGGGGACGTCTCGAAGATCGAGGCGCCGGACGATTACACCGTCGTGATCACGCTGAAGGCGCCGAACCTTAACTTCCTGTACCAGGTGGGCAACTACCACCAGGGACAGATCGTGAAGAAGGAGGCGATCGAGAAGTACGGGAAAGATTACCCGCGCAACCCGGTGGGCACCGGCCCGTTCTACCTCGAGTCGTGGACAGCAAACTCGGAGATGGTCCTGCGCGCCCATCCCGGTTACTTCCGTGGCAAGGCGACGCTCGACAAGATCACGCTTCCGCTGATCAAGGACATCGACCCGGCGGCGACCGCGCTCATCAACGGTGAGGTTGACCTGCTCTCGAACCTTGGCGCCGGCACCACAGAGCTGATCGACCGAGTCACCGCCACCAAGGGTGTCACCGTCCACAAGGCCGAGGGGTACGCCGGACTGGTCTGGCTCTACGGCCCGAATTTCGAGCCGTTCCAGAAGAAGGAAGTGCGGCAGGCGATGGCGTATGCCGTCGACGAGAAGACGATCGCGGCAAAACTCACGCCGCGCACCGCCTCCACCTGGCGGTCGATCATCCCCGGATGGATGCCGCCGTTCCAGGAAGGCCTGAAGACATACGAGTACGACCCGGAGAAGGCGAAGCAACTGCTTGCGGCGGCCGGATACCCCAACGGCTTCAAGGTGAAGTGGCTGAACACGGACGCCAAGAACGAGGCGAACCTGCTCCGCCAGTCCTACTGGGCGAAGGTCGGGATCCAGGTCGAATTCGAGGTGGTCGAGCCGACCGTGTTCAACTCCCGCCGCAACAATGGGGACTTCGACCTCTCGCTCCGGCTGTACCCGGCAGTGAATCCGGACACGCTTCTGTTCGGCTACCTGCACCCGGACAACGCGGCGCCAAAGGGGCTCAACTCCTTCAAGTACAACAACCCCCAGGTGACGAGCCTGCTTGAGAAGGGCCGCGCAGCGAAGACGGTGGAAGAACAGAAGGCGGCCTATGGCGAGGTCCAGAAGATCATCGCTGAAGAAGTGCCCTATCTCGCATATGGCGTGTCCCACCAGTTGTGGGCAGGCAAGTCGTTCGTGAAAAACGTGAAGATTAACCGGCTCGCGAACGTCGACTTCTATCCGGTCTACATCGAGAAGCACTAGCGGACATCGGACGTCTCGCGGATGGTGTGGCCCCCCTTCGGGGGGCCACACCGAAGGGATCCCGCATGCTTGCCTACATCGCCAGGCGGACCGCCTCGACCCTGCCCGCCATCGCCGGGATCGTCACCCTGGTGTTCCTGATGGTGCGCCTCCTGCCGGGTGACCCGGCGGCGTTCATCGGCGGGGACAACCTTAGCGCCGACGCACTTCAGGGGCTTCGACAGCGGCTCGGACTCGATCAGCCAATGCCGCTTCAATACGTAGACTACGTGACGGGGCTGGCACGACTGAACCTCGGCAACTCGCTCCTCACGAACCTGCCCGTGCGCCAGGTGATCCTCGAGGCGTTCCCGCTCACCATCGTCGTGGCGATCGCGAGCGTCCTGCTGGGCACCGTCATCGCGGTGCCGCTCGGCGCGATCGCCGCCTACTCTCGCTCCCGCGGGCGGACGGCGATGGACCAGGGCCTCACGGTGACGGCGTTGGTGGTCGACACGATGCCCGGGTTCTGGCTCGCGCTCGTCCTGATCCTGCTCTTCTCATTGCAGTTGGGGCTGGTGCCCGTAAGCGGGCCCGTGGACTGGAACTCCCCCGGCTACATGGCGCGCCGGCTCTCGTTGCCCGTGCTCGTCCTTGGAATCGGACAGATCGCCTCGGTCGCGCGGGTCACGCGGACCGCGGTCCTCCAGACATTGAACGAAGACTACGTGCGCACGGCGCGCGCGATGGGCGCGTCCGAGATGGGCGTCCTCTTCCGGAGCGCCCTGCCAAACGCCGCCCTGCCGATCATCACAATCACCGGGCTCAGCATGGGGCGCCTGTTCGGGGGCACTGTGATCACGGAGACGATCTTCTCGTTGCCGGGGATGGGCACCCAGCTGATCAACAGCATCTTCGGGCGGGACTATCCGCTCATCCAGGGGCTCATTCTCACCTACGCCCTCGTCTTCGTTGCCATCAACTTGCTCACCGACATCGTCTACACGCGGGTCGACCCGCGCGTGCGCCTGGCCTAAAGGCGGAGGAGGACCAGCCGATGCAGTACTCGCTTCCGGCCCCGCGGGTGGCGTCTCAGCCTCGCGTCGCATGGTGGACGCAATCCACCGCTGGCCGCTTCTTCAAAAACAAGAGCAACGCCGCTGGCGTGGCGATCCTCGGGCCGGTCGTGCTGCTCGCGATGCTGGCGCCGGTGCTGCCGCTGCCGGACCCGGTCGCGACCGACATCATCGCTTCGCTTGAGGCGCCCTCGTTCGCGCACCTATTCGGCACGGACAAGTTGGGGCGGGACATCTTCTCCCGCACGCTGTCGGGCCTGCAGGTCTCGCTCGTGGTCGGTTTCGCCTCAGCGGCCATCTCGATGACAGTCGGCGTCGTGGTGGGCACGATCGCCGGGACGATGGGCAAGACTGTCGACGCCGTCATCTCGTCGCTCGTCGACGTGTTCCTTGCCTTCCCCAGTCTGCTGCTGGCGATCGGAGTGATCGCGGTGTTCGGCTCGGGATTACCGCAACTGATAGCGGCGCTCTCGATCTCGTCGATGCCCGGCGCCGTGCGGTTGCAGCGTTCGATGGCCCTCGGCCTGCGGTCGCGGACGTTCATGGACGCGGCGCGCATGGCGAACGCCCCGATGTGGTGGCTCCTCGTGCGGCACGTCGTGCCGAACACGGTGGCGCCGATGGTCGTCGTCGCCACGATCTACGCCGCGAACGCGATCCTTGCGGAGGCGGCGCTCTCGTTCCTCGGCCTCGGCATCGTCCCTCCTGCACCGTCACTGGGGAACCTTGTGGCGGACGGTCGCAACTACCTCCAGACGGCGTGGTGGATCTCCACGATGCCGGGGATCGCCCTCGCCCTGGTCGCGATGAGCCTTCACCTGTTCTCCGACGGCATCCGCGAACAGCTTGATCCCCAGCACCGCACCTAACGCATTGACAGACGAAGGAGCGACGTTGATGACCAGTCCGACAGGGTCGATCTCCGGACACCACGTGCTGCTCGAGGTGGAGCACCTGACGGTGGAGTTCACAACGCCGCAGGGCGTCCTGCGTGCCGTGGACGATGTGTCGTTCACGCTGGACCGCGGGGAGCGCCTCGCGATCGTGGGGGAGTCGGGCTCCGGCAAGAGCGTCATGTCGATGGCGCTTATGCGGATGGTCGCCCATCCCGGCCGCATCACCTCGGGGAGCATCACGCTCGAAGGGCGGGACGTACTCGGCCTGTCCGACGCCGACTTGCGCGCGGTCCGTGGCGGTGACGCGGCCATGGTGTTCCAGGACCCCATGACTTCGCTCAACCCCGTCGCGCGTGTGAGCGACCAGATGGTGCGGCCACTGCGCCAGCACCTCGGCCTGACCCCGGAGGCGGCACGCGCGCGTGCGGTGGCACTGCTGGCCGCCACGGGCATCCCGGACCCCGAGCGCAACGTGGACGCGTATCCGCACGAGTTGTCCGGCGGGATGCGGCAGCGGGTGATGATCGCTCTCGCGATTTCCTGCGAGCCCAGCCTGCTCATCGCTGACGAGCCGACGACCGCCCTCGACGTCACCGTCCAGGCGCAAATCGTGGAGATGCTGAAGCGGATCGCAGCCGGTGAGACGGCGACGTCGATCCCGCGCGCACGCTGGGCGAGCACTATCGACGACCGCGTCCAGCGGACGTCGGTCATCTTCGTCACGCACGACATGGGCCTCGTGGCGCAATTCGCCGACCGCGTGGCGGTCATGTACGGCGGCCGGATCGTCGAGAGCGGCCCCGCCGCCGAGATCTTTGCGGATCCGCGTCACCCTTATACCCAGGGGCTGCTCCGTTCGATCCCATCGATCGAGGGTGCGCTGCCCGATCGTCTTGCACAAATCCCCGGAGTCCCACCCAATCTCGCCGCGTTGGGCCCTGGTTGCTCGTTCGCGCCGCGCTGCCCCCACTCAATGCGGGTCTGCGAGGAGTCGGTGCCGGCCCTCATACCGACGGGTCCGGCACGCGACGCCGCCTGCTGGCTCGAAACCGCTGAATCTCCGATGACGCCAGCTACGGTGCCGATTCGCCTGGAGGTCGCACATGTTCGATAGCACGGCCGCAACGCTCGACGCGGCGACGACGACGCCCGCACCTCTGCTCCGGGTGCGAGGCCTGCACAAGCACTTTGTCCGTGGCCGTTCGCTCTTTGGTGCGACCCAGAAGCGCGTCCGCGCCGTCGACGGAGTCGATCTAGAAGTTCAGCGCGGCGAGACCCTCGGGATCGTCGGCGAGTCCGGCTGCGGCAAGACCACGACCGGCCGTGTACTCGTCGGGCTTGAGGAACCGACGGCCGGTGACGTCCTGTTGGAGGGCACCAACTACTTCGACACAGCAGCGACCGTGAAAGCCTACCGTCGCCGGGTGCAGATGGTATTCCAGGATCCAATGGCGTCCCTGGACCCGCGGATGACGGTCGGTACGAGTATCGCGGAGCCGCTGACGGTGCAAAAGATCGGGACACGC
Source organism: Dehalococcoidia bacterium (assembly GCA_004297315.1). GTDB lineage: Bacteria > Chloroflexota > Dehalococcoidia > UBA2979 > UBA2979 > SURF-43. Next base: position 7,217 of record SCTU01000135.1, read on the forward strand.
GCGGACCGGCGCGAACGTGTTTCGGCGCTGCTCCAGCAGGTGGGTCTAACCGCAGAGATGGCAGACCGTTTCCCCTCCCAGTTCTCCGGGGGCCAGCGCCAGCGCCTCGGTATCGCCCGTGCGCTTGCCGTTGCGCCCGATGTCGTGGTGGCCGACGAGCCGACGAGCGCGCTCGATGTTTCCGTGCGCGCGCAGGTCGTGAACTTGCTGCGCGACCTGCAGGATCAGCTGGGCGTGGCGTATGTCTTCATCTCCCACGACCTGAGCACGGTGCGTTTCATCTCCGACCGCATCGCGGTGATGTACCTCGGCAAGATCATGGAGGACGCCCCCGCCGAGGAGCTCTTTGCGCGACCGCAGCACCCCTACACGCGCGCCTTGCTCTCGGCGATCCCGATCCCCGACCCCACCCGCGAGGCGCAGCGCGAGCGGTTGTTGCTCGAGGGTGACCTCCCGAGCCCATCGAATCCGCCCACCGGCTGTCGTTTCAACACGCGCTGTCCCATCGCGACCGACCGGTGCCGCGAAGAGGAGCCGATGTTGGACGCGAAGGCACCCGGCCACCGTGTCGCGTGTCACTTCGTGTGATGTGAGTCCTCGCTCGGCGATCGACAGTCTGAGCGTGGACTTCTCTAACGGATGGGACAGTCCACCGGGCGGCCAAGCGGCCCGAGGAAGTCGTCTTCCGGGAGACTGACTGTCCCCGTCTCCCCGTCCATCGCCCGCAAGGCTGGCTGCCTTCCGAATTGGGACGACGCGCCTAAAGCGACGGATGTAGTGAGTTCCGCACGGACACGCGTGACCACGCCTGCGACCCCTGGGATGCTTCGGGAAGGCGGAATCCGGCACTGCCGGCGTCGCCCTGACCAGAGATTCAGCCGGCGGTCAACGTCCATGAGCATTGGACGCGGTCGTCTCGACCGGGCACGAGAGCACCACCGACTGCGCCCTCACCAGCAACGTCCAAAAGAGCAGGATCAGCGAGACCATTCCGATGTAGAGCTGGGTCGGGCCGAAGAGATTGAGCGCGCCAGATGTCCCGAGCAGAAACACCGCCACCTGATTGCAGACCGGGCAGCCGATTGCGACCACCGAGAGCATTCCACCGGCCGCCGCTCGCCCCTGTCCGGCCGACGCCCGCGTTAGGGCGAACGTCCCAATGATGAGACCGCCAAGGGCAGCGGAGATCCCCCAGATCACGTAGTCCTGAGGCCTTGCCGCGATCTGGCGACCGAAGATCGGGTTCCCGATCAGCGCAGCGGGGATGCCGATCATGAAGACTGTGAACAGTGCACCGAGCAGCGCGACCGACCAGCCGCGGATACCGAACAGGGAGAGAGCCGTGTGCAGGGCGGTAAGTTGAGCGGATGGCGAGACCTTGAGCACTCGGAGCAGAGAGTTCACCTTCGTACAACCCCTCTCGCCTCATCGTGCACAGCTACCTCGACACTCGGTGCCAAGATGGCCATTCCCGGCGTGTGGCGGCTCCAGACTCAGGTCCACCGGCAGCGTACTGGCGCGCGCAGGCGAGTGTGATGCGACCTTATGAGACCCCGGCGGCCCAGTCAGTGACCGTGATCACAGGCGCTAACACTTGTCGACCAGTCGGCCAGGTGTGAGCTCGGGATCAGGATCAGGGTGCCGAAAGCGAAGGACGTGCTTGCCTCAGGCAGCAGGTTATTGACCAATCGAGCGCTTCGCCGAGGAGTCGAAGGCAGGCAAGACGCTCAAGTTGGCGGAGGGCAATTACGCCCTGATCCGCAACATCCCGGCCATATGAGCTCGGTATGGGTACTGCATTCGCAGTGGACTCGCCTCGTTAGTGGTGCCATCTGCCGCCCACCGCGGTCCACCGGGGTGAATGAGGGCTAGCGTCATCTCGGGGACGGGCAGGGAGGCAGAAGGTGCACACCGTCCACTCTGCTCGGAGTGCTGTGTCCCGCAGTCAGCACAGTCCGCCGCGTCACTGCGGCATCGAGATCCCGCAGCACATAGCCGACGGCCCCCGCTAAGACCACGGCCTGGAGCGTCGACGCACCGCCGCTAGAGACCAAGAGGAGCGCGCGCACGGAGGGGCAGACATTCCGGACTGCGGAACAAACCTCGATGCCGGATCGCGGTCGAAGGCGTTCATCGACGATCAGGACGTCGGGCTGCTCGGTTCGGGCCGCGCTCACCGCCGCCTCGATCGTGCTGACCGAGGCCACGACCGCGATTTCGGGATCGGCCTCCAGGACAACCTGCAGGCCAAGCCGTGCGAGGGGACGGTCCAAAACCAGCAGGACACGTACCGCTCCATGCGCGGTCATCGCCGCTCCTTCTCGAAACACGTGGCCGACCTCAGCGGTCTCCATCGTGCGAACGTTCCGGCGATCTGATCTTCGCTCCGACAGGCCGTGCGGGAATACCAGAACTAGGAGGACTCCGCCTACCAGAATCGGTGGGACGTCGTAGGCGTGGCAGTCATTCCTTCCCGCACGCACCGACTTCAACGAGCCCTGCACTTCCGCCTGATGACGAGACGACCTCGAAGCGGAGCAGCCGCGTGGTCAGCCGGACCGGGAATGCATGGAGGCGTGATGCGTCGGGCAAATCGAATGGGCCGGCGATTACGCCACCGTCCCCGATGACGCGAAAGCTCGAGATCTGAACGGGATTGTTCGAGGCCATCAAGGCTGGTGCCGAGGGATACCTCCTGAAGGACCTGGACGAAGGAGCGTTCGGCGGCTTCGTCGAGCGGATGCCGGGGCGAACCGGTGATCTCGCCGCACCTCGCGCGCGTTGCTCACGGAGTTCACGCGTCTGGGCGACGAGGAGTCGAAAGCGGGCGACGAGCCTGGGTTGACGGCTCGTGAGCGCGACGTGTTGGCAGAGGTCGCGCGCGGGGCCACGAGCCGCGAAGCCGGCCGCGCTACCGGGCAGGTCGGACAGGGCGCGATCGGAAGAGAGCGGGCCGCACTGACTCTCCCTGATTGGGCTCAGACCGCAGGGCATCCGCCAACGGGACCCTCACCCCCTCATTGCGCCGAGTGCTGCTTCGAGGTGGCCCTCAATGTCGCTTTTTGGCCGAGCGCCGACGAGGTGTGACACGCGCTCGCCGCCCTTGAACACAAGTAGTGTCGGGATGGAGCGTATGCGGTAGCGAGCCGCAACCTCTGGGTTGTCGTCCACATTTACCTTGAAGAACTTCACGCGGCCCTCGTATTCCAGGGCGAGTTCGTCTACCACGGGCGCGACCATCCTGCACGGGCCGCACCAGGGCGCCCAGAAGTCCACCAGCACGGGCATCTCGTTGTTGACGACATCGGCCTCGAAGGTCGCGTCGGATGTGTCGACTGGATGAGTCATTCCGGGTCCTCCCAACATTGCTCGTGGTTCGCGGCAGCAGACCGCCGCCCGGCGTGACGCGTCCAACAGGAAGCGCACGCGCCTCACCGGCACATTGCGATTCTGAGTGGCCCGGCTGTGAGCGGCAGTGATCTCCGTCACCTATTGAGCCGGGAAAATCGGACGTGTTCATCGTCGGACCGCCCCGCCTGAGTGATTGAGATCACTGAACACACGGACTTCCTCCGTAAGGATGTGTTCGGCGCGGTTGGTACTCACTAGCAAGCTCGCCGAGGTGAGGGATTCCTGCGCGCAGGATCGAGGAGAATAGTGAGGCCGAACTTCTTTTGGGTGACCGCGGTAGCTGCGTTGGGGCTTACGGCGGCGGCGTGCGGGAACACCACCGACAAGGCTCCGACGACGGCTACACCACTCAGTGCGGTCACGCCTGCGACCACACCACCCAAGGCTGCTACATCTGCGGCCCCCGCTGCGACAGCATCCGCGGCACCCGCGGATATGCCGATGCAAGCCGGGGCGGAGAAGATGAAGGTAACGATCACTTCGCCGCAGAGCGGAACGAAGGTCACGGACAACAGCGTGACTTTGCAGGTGGCTGCGACCGGCTTCGACCTCACCTGCGACCTCGCCGGCAAGCCGGTCCAGGAGGGCAAGGGCCATTTCCATGTCGAGATCGACAAGTCCCTCGTGGACATGTACTGCACCACGAAGGCAACGATCTCGCTGCAGAACGTGAAGCCCGGGAAGCACACGCTCGAAGTACTCCCCGCGCAAAACGACCATGCCGAGGTGCATGCGAATGCCGCCTCGATCGAGATCGATTATCAACCGACGAAGCCACTCCCCGAGATCAAGGACGCAACATTCGCGGGTAAGCCCTCCATCAAGATTGTTTCGCCCAAGGCTGGCGACACTGTTTCGGGGGCGTTCGACGTTGTCGTGGAGGTCCAGAACTTCAACCTGAGCGCCGACCTGTTTGGTAAGCCCGGCGTCGCTGGCTATGGCCACTGGCACCTGAACCTGGACAGCACCAGCGGCCCCATGATGGGCATGGGCACAATGGCGGGCATGAGCGGAACGAAGACCTTTAAGGCGTCGACCGCCGGACTGAAGGCCGGTTCGACGCACACACTGATCGCGTTGCTCGTGGACAATGGGCACGCGCCGTTCCCGTCTGACATCTCCAGCAAAGTTGAAGTGAAGATCAAGTAAGTGACGGCGAGGCGACCCCACCGGAGCATGACCCTCGCGCTTGCTCTGCTGGCCACGGCGGCACTGGGGGCGGGATGCGGACGGAGCGGAGGGGGCGGCGCTACTGCCGCCCCCTCCGCCGCTGCGACAGCGCCCGATCGTTGTGCACAGCTGGCGGGGCTGACCGGGGAGGTAAGCGACCACGGCGTGGCACGCGCGAGCGGCAGTGTGCTCACGGTCGAGGCTGGGGACTTCTTCTTCGCGCCAACCTGCGTGACCGGAGTGCAGCAGGGCACAGTGTCAGTCACGGTCCGGAACAGCGGCCGCATCCTGCACAACATCTCGATTCCAGACCAGGGCATCGACTCCGACATCGAGCCTGGCAAGTCGATGATCGTTCCGGTGAAGGTCGAATCAGCCTCGGTGCCCTTGTTGTGCAAGTACCACCGAACTGCGGGCATGGTTGGCGCACTCATCCGTGAAACGCCGCCGAAATGACAGTGAGGCTTGCCCACGTGGTGGCGGAACGGCGCCGCGACAGCAACTCAGTTGCTCTGGCCTGAGGGCCATAATCGCGGTGCTTCGCCCAGCACGATGACATGGGTGACGCTCAACGGTGTGACCGCGCCCCGCCGGCGAATCCCGAACTCGATGACGCGAGTCCAGGAGCCGGCAGCAGGGACCTCATAGACGGCGCCCGTGCAGAGGCACTGTGCCATCAAGGCAACTTCCCCCTCGTGAGGCAGCGGCAGGTGGGGGGCGACCCAGAAGCGCAGCGGCTCGGGGCCTTGGTTCTCGATCTTGAGGACGAGACGCTGCGACTCGTCGAGGCGGCCGCGCAGCACGCCGTCGCCCAGCGCGTCACCCAGTTGCACGGACGCACCGGGCGGGTAGGTGCGGGTCTCACCCGTCGGTTGGACGTCGAGGGCACGATAGAGCGAGACCGCTGCGGTAAACCCCTCCGGCACGACCCAGTGGAAGCGAAGCTCGCTTTCGGCACGCGGCGATCCGCGCCCGGCGCCGGTCGCACATCCCGTGATCAACAGCGCCATGCTGAGGGTTACGGCGATTGCCAAACGCGTCCAGGCCCCCGAATGCGTGTGTCCCAGGGGTGGACCGCTCTGCTGGTACATGCGATTGGCGTCCCTGACGGCAAAAGCGGGCGCCCGCTGCAGAAGCGCCCGCTTGGTCTTCGAAGCCTCGATGCGTTAGCGCGAGGTCTCGATCTTGGCGCCGTCCTTGTTGCCCCACTCCTCCCACGACCCGTCGTAGTTCTCGACGTTCTTGTAGCCGACGAGATACTTCAGCACGAACCAGGAGTGCGCGGCACGTACGCCCGTCTGGCAGTACGTGTAGACGGTCTGGTTGTCGGCTGCCTTCACCCCGGCGTCCACATACAGCTTGCGCAGATCCTCCGCCGGCAAGTACTTACCGTCCTTGCCGTTTGCCAGCGTGTAGTTGACGTTCAGGGCCGTTGGGACGTGGCCGCCGTTCTTCGAGCGGACATCCCGTCCTGCGTATTCTTCCGGCGTGCGGGC
>SCTU01000008.1 GCA_004297315.1 Dehalococcoidia bacterium
CACGCTCTAAGTCGACCAGCGCTGCCAGCACCGCGGTCGCTGCAACCGTGAGCAGCGCGCCAACGACGAGCCGTCGCGCGGACATCTGCCCAGGGACGCGCATCACTGACGCGACGGTCATGCCTGCTGCCTCATTCGTGCCCGCAACGCCGTCCAGCGCGGCCCCTGCACCCATCGAAGATAGTATGTACTATCCTCACACCTATTAGTAGGCTCAGTCTATCTACTGGTCAATCCTAAGACGGCAGCCGTGGGCAGACAAAACAGGGTTTCGGAAGATTCAGGCAGCTCCCTGGGCGGGGACGCGCAGCGGCGGGTCAGGCGCGCAGCCAGATCTTCGCGGCGACCTCGAAAGAAAGCGTGACGGTACTGCCGGGCTCATCGCCGACGCGGACCGTGACCGTGCCGGCCGCCCGACTTGACTCGACCGTGGTGACGGGGATGCCCATGCGGAACCCGTGCTCGCCGAGGAAGCGCAGCAGTTCGGGCGCCTCATGCTCGGCGACCTCGGAGATCCGCTGGACGTGCGCCGTCTCACCGGCGGGCAGCGTGCTGAGGGCGCGCTCGGGGAACCGAGGGGCGTCCACCCCGGGGATCGGATTCCCGTGCGGACACGTGGTCGGCCGCCCGATCAACTCCAGCAGGCGATCCGCGACGCCGTCCGAGAGCGCGTGCTCGAGCCGGCTGGCTTCCTCGTCCGCCTGCGCCCAGTCCAACCCTACGTAATCAGTGAGCCAACGCTCCGCGATCCGGTGGCGGCGGACGATACTCGCAGCCTCGCGCCGCCCGGACTTCGTGAGTGTGACGGCTTTGGCGTGCGAGACCTCGATCAGGTCTTCGCGCATCATCCGCTGGAGGGTCGCGCTGGCCGTCGGCTGCGACACGCCGAGCCAGTCGGCGAGCCGCGAAGCCCGCACGATCTCGCCCTCTGCCTCGATATAGAAGATGGCCTCCAGGTAGCGCCCGATGGTCACGGAGACGTGGCTGTCGCCTTCGGCGGCGCCCGGCTCGGTGCTTGCAATCTTCCGTCCGGCCATGCGACCTCACCCGTGCTGGCGTCGATCCCAAGCCGCCTCCACGAGGCCGCTCCCGCGACGTGATCGACGCGCCATCATCACCTATACTGTCTGTGCACATTAGTATCCACTAATGCGCAAGAGCGGTCGAGGCTTCGAGCGAGCCAATCTGCCGCCGTTTAGAAGGAAGCAGGCATGCTTCGGCACTCGCGTCGTCATCAGCGGGACCTTATCGCCCTCGACCTGGCGGTCCAACGCGCGACCGTGCGAGGCGTGCGCAAGGCGCTGTGGCCGTTCTTTCGGCCGTCCGGGCGACATCGCGGCAAGTCCTGACGCGCCGGCAAGCCGTCCCTCCGCGGGTAGCGGGTAGGATGCGGGCGGAGGCGCTCTTGATCAGCCGTTGGAAACAACGCGCGCGTACGGTGCGGCGGGATACCTACGCGCTGTACCTGGCGTGCCGTGACCCTCGCGTGCCGTGGTACGCGAAGGCGCTCGCCGGGGCGATCCTCACCTACGCACTGAGTCCGATCGACCTTATCCCCGACTTCATCCCGGTCCTCGGCTACCTCGACGACCTGATCATTATCCCCGGAGGCCTCGTGCTCGTCCGGCGCATGATCCCTGCTGCGGTCCTCGCCGAGCATCGGGAGACTGCTGCCCAGGCTTTCGATTCCCGCGCGCCCGCAAGCGTCATCGGGGCTGTCGTGGTGGTGGCGATCTGGTTGCTGCTGCTCGCGCTCGTCGCGTACGTCGTGATCAAATAGACGCATCCCCTGATACCGGAGGGTACGTCCACTCAGCCGGCCTCATACGGCACGAGCTCGTACGTGTCCTCGCCGACAATCACCAGTAAGCGTGCTTGCTCCGCACCTGCGACGGCGCGCAGCAACCCTTCACGCAACTCCGGCGTGAGAGGCCTCCCAGGGGCGTCCACCCGGCGCCAGGAACGCACACGGACACCATCGAGGTCTGCCAGCGCGCGGGCGAGATCGCGATTGGCCTCGGTCGAGACCAGCAGGACGTCGCGCGCGCGCCGCGGCGGTGGCGCGGCGGTGGCCAGCGCTTCCTGGTCCTCGCGCATGACGAGGAAGTGGTACGCGGCCACCACCGCGGACGTGGCCACCACGGCGACCGCCCAGCGCGAGTCGCGCAACAACGCCAGCGTGATCTCGTTGGAGAGCGTCGCGCGGAACATCCGGTAGAGCAGGGCGGTCAGGCTGATCAGCAGCGCGAGTACGGCCACCCCGACCGCGAGGAACAGGTACACGCGCCGCGAGGGTGCCGCGCGATCGTCGCGTCCGCCCTGCACCTCTCGCTGGCTCCCGAACCAGTAGCGCAACCACAGCGGCACCCCCACGAGCAGCAGGCTCAACGCACGCACGAGGGGGTTCCGCCACCAGCCCGGCCCCCGGACGAACTCGAGTCCGGCACTCCCCATGGCGTCCGCAGCGAGGGCAATAAGCGTCGCGACCCCAAGGGCCACCGTCACGAGTCCCGCACCCGAGAGGACGTAGCGGTAGACGCGCTCCGGCCCGCTGTACTCCCCGGCCGCACCGGCCTCGGTCAGCACCGCCCGGTGATATCCCCACGACGCGAGTCCGATGATGCAGGTCGCCGCCGCGCTCGGGACGAGCGAGAACTGGGTCGCGGCGCTGTCTGCCCCGGGCTTGCCGAGGAACCACTCCAGCGTGGCGTACAGGACGAGGGAGGAGGGCACCAGCGCGAGTGTGACCCCGAGCAGCGCGCCAAAGATGAAGACCTGTGTGCGCCACAGCGTCGTGAGGCGGTCACGGCGGGCGAGCTGCCTCACCCAGTGCCATCCCCATAACGCCGCACCGACCAGCAGGATCACGGCGCCGCTGCTCAGGGGCTCGGTCCAATCGGAACGGACGAGGGTTTCCCGGAACGCGCGGTCGTACGCCTCCGCAACGGGCGCCCGCAGCACGGCGCTCGCGCCGCCGAGCAGCAGGAACAGGCCGAGCGCCGCCCCGAAGTAGGCCGTGAAACGTTCGAGCAGCCGCGTGATCGTGGTCTCCGCCGGTTCGCTCGCGGCGACGCGCGTATGCAGGCTCCAGACCGCGATCCAGGCGGTGAGGTAACCCCAGGGGGAGCCGGCAAACGGCTGGAGGCCTGCGACCATCCGCCCGGCCGTGACGGCGTTCGCCGTGATGAGGGCGACCGCGATCACCCGCGCGACCCCTAGGTAGAGGCGCCGGGCCTGCGAGCGCGACTCGACCGGATGGTCGCGCATCGAGCGCTGGGCAAGCATCGCGAAGAACAGCCACGCCGGCGTGCCCACGCTGACGAACGCCAGCGCGACGGACAGCGTGTCTCGCCGGTCCGAGATCAGGACGCGCCCGGCGATCGCCTCCAACGCACCGGCAATGATCATCGCAATGCCAGTGGCGGCGAAGATCAGGCTCACGAGCGCCAGCGCGTAGATGAAGAGCCGGCGCACCGTGCCAATGCCGGGATCGCCAGTCGCCTCTTCGACCGCAGATTGGTGACGCGCCTCGATGATCGCCGCGATCGCCGCGATCAGGACAGCAGGGGGCAGCAGTCCGAAAATGAGGAAGAGGGTGAAGCCCTCTGCGATGGCCATGCTATTTGACCGGTGCCGGCACGGACGGGGGGCAATACAGTGGCCAGGCCGCCTCGGAGATACGCCATCCCGCGTCCGACTTCGTCAGATTGAACGCAACATTCTGGGTCGACTCGTTGGACCCGAACGGGCCCGCGCCATAGGTCTCGGTGATCCGGACCTGGACCTCGGCCTTGTCGCCGCGCACGGTCGCACGGTCGAGGGTGGCCCGCAGACCGGCGCTGCGGTTCACGATCGGGTCGCGATAGGTCGTCGAGCAGCGTGCGGCGAGTTCAGGCGAGAGGAACGAGGTCGCCGCGGTCGCGTCTCGGTCACTGACCGCGTGCAGATAGTCCTGGACGACGCGTTCGGGGGTGCCTTCCGGGTAGGTGGTTTCACGCCCCGTGGTGACGGTGATGACCAGGCCCGCGACCACGGCGAGGAGGATGGCCGCCCCGATGCCCGCGAGCCATCGCGTCGAGTTGCTCAACGGCGGCGCGTCCTTCCCTTACCGCACAAGCATAAGGGAAGGACGCGCCGCTGAGTGCGGCTGCCGCCTCGGCGCTACAGCATCTCGTCGCGCTGCTGTCGAGCGCGCGCAGCGCCGATCGCCGTCTTGACCTCTTTCTTCTCCTCAGGCGGTGGAAGCACCGCGGGGAGGCCGAGACTCTCGAGCCAGAGTTCTCGCGCCCATCCCATCGTGTGGTACAGGTGCTCGTCCTCCTGGTCCTCGACTTGCTCATGCGCTTCCATCAGGGCCTTCTGCGTCTCACCCTTCAGGCTCTTCATCGCTAGCCCGATCAGTTCCCAGTTCTGATGGTCCTTCGTCTCGGCCTCAACGATGGATTCCGCGGCGACGAGTTGCGCCGCACGCGGTCCTGCCCCGTCCAGTGCCGAGTCCATCGCGGCGACGAGCGCCTCGCCCTTGCTGCGGACGACCTCACGGCCGGGCGTCTCAATTTCCGGGTCGAGGCCGATGCGCGAAAACGCCTCGCGGAGAATGCGCTCATGGCCCTCGGTCTCGCGGAGGTACTTCTGCCACTCCTCGCGCACTTCCTCGTTCTCGGCGCACTCGATCGCCTTCGCATAGACCGCCTGTCCGCCGATTTCGGTTTCGAGTGCCTGGTAGAGGAGCTCGTTCAACTGCTTCGTGTCGATAGGCATCGTTGCCCCTTTCGCTGCTCGGCTTGCTGGCCTCGCCCGTCGTCGTCGAGAAGCCGCGCCCTGGTGGGCGCGCTCCTGGCGACGATATGGATCGGCGCGTTCCCTCCTCATCAAGCGCGCCGGACATATGGGCCGGAGTTGTTACAGCGGACGACACCGGGCGTGTGCGGCAGGGCACCTCGCACGTGTAACCGTTCTATGACAGTCGCCACACAAACGCAGAGACCTCACGCGCGCTTGTCACGGCGTACCCTCGATCCATGGCGACGCCTGCAGTCACACTCGAGGTTGGCGCGCGAGCCGTCCGGGTGACGAACCCGGAGAAGGTGTACTTCCCCGAGGCCGGACTCACGAAACTCGACCTCGTCCGGTACTACGTCGCGGTGGGCGAGGCCGTGCTCCGCGGCGTCTACCGGCGCCCGATGGTGCTCAAGCGCTATGTCGAGGGGATCGGTGAAGATCCGTTCTTCCAAAAGCGTGCCCCGGACCGGCGGCCCGAGTGGGTGGAGACGGCCCGCATCACATATCCGAGCGGCCGGTCCGCGAACCTCGTGGTGGCGGACGAAGTCGCAGACATCGCCTGGATGGCGAACCTGGGCTGCATCGACCTCAACCCGTGGCCGGTCCGCAGCGACGATGTCGACCACCCGGACGAACTGCGGATCGACCTCGACCCCACGCCCGAGGCAGACTTCGATGCCGTCAGGCGGACCGCGATGCTCACGGGCGAGGTCCTGACAGAGCTCGGATACCGCGGCTATCCGAAGACGTCTGGCTCGCGCGGGATCCACATCAACGTCCGCATTGAGCCCTCATGGGAGTTCGCCGAGGTACGCCGTGCGGCGCTCGCGCTGGGGCGGGAGGTCGAGCGGCGCGCGCCCGACCTCGCGACGACGGCGTGGTGGAAAGAGGAGCGCCACGGCGTGTTCATCGACTACAACCAGAACGCGCGCGACCGGACTGTCGCGGCGGCCTACTCGGTGCGGCCGAAGCCGGACGCCCGCGTGTCCTGCCCGCTTGAGTGGGACGAGGTGGCCACGGTCGACCCGGCGGCCTTCACGATGCTCACCGTCCCGGCACGCCTCGCCGAGCGCGGTGACCCGGCCTCGACGATCGAGGACACGGCGCACTCGCTCGTCCCGCTGCTGGACCTCGTCGCGCGACAGGAGCGCGAGGGCCTCGGTGACGCGCCTTGGCCACCGCAGTTCCCGAAGCAGCCTGGCGAGCCGCCACGCGTGCAGCCCAGCCGCGCAAAGCGCAAGTCGACGGCCGCATC
>SCTU01000136.1 GCA_004297315.1 Dehalococcoidia bacterium
GCGCGGCAGCACCTCACGAAGCCGCTCCGGCGGCGCCCATTCGTCGATGCCGTCCGCCGCGCCGGCAGGCGTCCGGCGCACACCGACGACGTGGAGGCCGAAGGCCCGTGCCAGCCGCGCGATGCGCGTCCCGATCGCGCCGAGGCCAAGCACGACCATCGTCTGGCCGCGAAGGTCGGGCGGCGCGTGCTGCTGGCGCTTCCACTCGTGCCGTCGCTGGAGTTCGGCCCAGCGCGGGAAGTCGCGGTTGAGCGCGAGCATTCCCGCGATCGCGGTCTGCGCAATCGGTTCCGCCGCCGCGCCCGAGGAGTTCGTGACGGTCACCCCTCGGTCCATCAGCTCGCGGAAGATCGGCGTGTCCGTCCCGGCGAACCCGATGTGCAGCCATTCGAGATTTGGCGCCCGACGCGCCGTGCCGAAGCCACGCCGTTCCAGGCGTGCGTCCGCTACGACGTCTGCGGAGATGTAGGCCGCCCGGATCGACGCCAGCACGTCCTCGGCCAGGACGCCGCTTTCGCCCTCGGGAATAACGACGGCCTCGATTGGGTTGCCGTTTGAGGCCTCGGCGCTGCCGAGGTGGGCGAGGAGGGCGGCGTGACGCCGGGCCATGGCTGCGGAGAGCAGGATGCCGCGCATGGCCGCAGAATAGCCGACGCTTCGTTACGGAAGGCGCGCGCGGTTGTGTGCCCTTGCCCTCAGCGTCCAGCCGCGCAGTTCTTCTCGACCCACGCCGAGATATTGGCACCCGCCTTGTCGAGTTTCGGGTCTGCCATCGCCTCCAGCGCCTTCTGCATTTCCGGGTCGGTGGCGGCCTTCATCATGTCGTAGTTGGCCTTCGCCATGACCGCGGAATAGTCCGACCAGAACTTCGCATAGAGCTGGAAGTCGCCCTTGATCTCCGCGGGCGCTTTGTCCGCGAGCGCCTTCATGTAGGCGTTGGTGGCATCGAAGCTTTCCTTGAGGCTGCCCGGCGTGCCGCCGGGCGCGGTCAACTTCGCGCTCTGTGCCGCAAGTGCGCCCCACTCGCCGCAGAAGCCGCCGCCGAGTGCCGCGGCGACACCGGCAGCCGCTCCGGCGGGCGCCCCGGCGGGCGCGCCGGTTGACTTCCCGGCGGGTGCCGGGGAGTCAGTCCCACCGGTCGAAGAGGTTGGTGCAGCCTCTTTGTCGCCGCCGCAGGCCGCGAGCAGCAACGCGACGGTCGATGCCGCCAGCAAAGAACGTAGTGTGCGAGACATAGTGGTACTCCCTCGGCCGACGCTGCCCGACTATAGGCGCTGGCCGAATGTGCTTCATCTCGACGACCACAGTGCGAAGCCAGGAGGTCTCTCCCAGCATCCTTGGAATCTCAGTAGACTGCGCCGGGAGTCCGCGAGGCCCGTCCGCTGCGGCCCGCTGGCGGGAGTGACGACGTGGACCAACTCCTGCGCGAGGCGACCCGGACCGGCGAGCCGTTCGTCGTAATGGCGAAGCCCGTCGGCCCGATCTGCAACCTCGAATGCAGCTACTGCTACTACCTCGGCACTGCCGCGTTCTACGAGCGCCCGCATCAGTTCCGCATGTCTGACGAGATGCTCGACACCTACGTCCGGCAGTACATCCAGGCGAGCCCGGGGCCGGTCGTGCATTTCGTGTGGCATGGCGGCGAGCCGACGCTCGCGGGACTCGACTTCTATCGCCGCGCCGTCGAACTGCAGCAGCGCTACCTACCCGATGGCTGGACGTGCTGGAACAACCTCCAGACCAACGGGACGCTGCTGGACGACGAATGGTGCGCGTTCCTTGCTGATGCGCACTTCGACGTCGGCCTCAGCATCGACGGCACCCCTTGGCTGCATGACCTGCAGCGCCGGGACCACAACGGCCATGGGACGTACGATCGCGTGCTCGCCGCCGCCCACCGGCTGCAAGCCCACGGGATCCAGCCGGACCTGCTCTGCACCGTGACGGATGCCCTCGCACAGGAGCCGGTCGCGGTGTACCGGGCGCTCCGCTCGGTTGGTTCCAAGTGGCTGCAGTTCATCCCGATCGTGCGGCGGTCGCCCGGGGGCGGCACCACGCCCGACTCCGTCACACCCGAGGCCTACGGGCGCTTCCTCTCGACGGTGTTCGACGAGTGGATGCACCACGACGTCGGCATGATGAACGTGCAGTTCTTCGCCGAGACGATGCGGGTGTGGGCGGGAGGCACCGCGAACCTCTGTGTGATGGCGCCGACTTGCGGCCGCGTCCTCGTCGTCGAGCACGACGGCGCGGTGTACTCCTGCGACCACTTTGTCACGCCGGAGCACCGCATCGGCGACCTCGCGAACGCCGACCTCGGCACGCTCGTCGACGCGCCGGTGCAGGTCCGTTTCGGCTTGGACAAGCGCGACGGGCTGCCCGGGCAATGCCTCGCCTGTCCCTGGCTTTCGGTCTGCAACGGCGGCTGCCCCAAGGACCGCTTCGCCTTCGCCGAGGACGGCGCGCCGGGGCTCAACTACCTGTGCGACGGCTTCCGTCGCTTCTTCGCCCACGCCGAGCAGCCCGCGAAGCACATCACGCAACGCGTGCGCGGCGGCGCGAGCGCGGCGACGGTCATGGCCGAGTTACGCGCCCAAACCCTCGAGCGGTGGCGCGGCGTCGGCCGGAACGACCCCTGCATCTGCGGCAGCGGGCGCAAGGCCAAGCAGTGCTGCTGGTCCTCGCGCCCGTGACACCCCAGGGCGGCAACGCGCCCGCCACCGGCTAATCGCCAGCGACTAGGAGAACAGCGCGTCGAGCAGCGCCTGCTCACAGCCAGCGTGGGAGTCCTCGTGGAACCCCGCGAAGAGCTTGAACAGTTCGCCCCTCGTCATTCCGGTGAGGCCGATGATCTCGGGTACCTCGTCATGGATCACTTCGCGCATCGTCGCGTCCGCGTTCCCGGTCGCGTGGTCAGAGAAGGCGACGCCCGGGCAGCTCGCCGGCGTACCTCCGGCCGGCTCGTCGGGCGCGGCGGCGAGGACGGAGGACGAGGGCGCTGCCAGCAGGAGACTCAACGCAAGAGCAGTGGCGAATCGACGCATGAGACACCTCCGATATCGGACTCAACATCCAGTGCGGGCGAGGCAGAGCAAGCGTGAGGAGTGCCGCAATCACAGCGTCTCGACCTCGATGTCGACCCACGCTAGCGGCGACGCCGCCACGTTCTGATCAGCACTTCGTCAGAAACTCTCAGAAGTCGTCGACAATCGGAGATATGCGCCCCCGTACCACAGGTCGGCCGCGTGGAAGTCATCGATGTTCGTTGCAATCCGAACCTCGCTCGGCGCGATCGAAGTGACTCGGAGCGGCTAATCCGGTCAACATTCTGACCGACACGGCCGAGAGTCGTTACGCCCCTGCAGCGCGACTTCCGTAGAGTCATCTCATGGCACATGAGCCGCGCGGAAACGACGAGCGAGCAGGTGAGGACGACGAGGTCGCTGAGGATGCCGGCCCTACGATTCCGCACGCTGAAGCCGCCGAACGGACGACAACACTCGAAGGGGGCGTAGCGAAGCAGCGCAACCCGCTCAGGCGCCTTCTCGCCATCCTCGGCCCTGGCTTCATTACCGGAGCGTCCGACGATGACCCTTCGGGCATCGGGACCTACTCGGTCGCCGGTGCGTCGCTCGGCTACGCCGTGCTGTGGACGGCGCCGCTGACCTTCCCCTTAATGGCGTCTGTCCAGTTCATCTGTGCGAAGGTCGGGATGGTCAGCGGTCGGGGCCTCGCGGGCGTGCTCCGGCATCATTACCCGCGCTGGCTGCTCTACACGTCTGTCGGCGGCCTGACCGTGGCGAATACGGTCAACGCCGGTGTGGACATCGGGGCGATTGGTGCCGCCCTCAATCTGCTCGTACCCGTCCCCGCCGCGTGGCTGACCGTCCCCGCCACCGCCCTGATTCTCGGCCTCCAGATATGGGGCTCGTACCGGCTTATCGCGCGCGTCTTCAAGTGGCTCACGCTCGCACTCTTCGCGTACATCGGGTCGGCGCTACTGGCACATCCCCAGTGGGGGCAAATCCTCCGCAGCACCGTCGTACCGACGTTGCACTGGGACAAGGCCTTCGTCACCACGCTCGTGGCCATCCTGGGGACGACGATCTCGCCCTACCTCTTCTTCTGGCAGGCCAGTGAGGAGGTGGAGGAGGAAGTCAGCATGGGCCGTTCGCGACTGTGGCAACGCCGAGGGGCCTCGGATACCGAACTGGAGTATGCCGCCATCGATGTGAACATCGGCATGTTCTTCTCGAACGTCGTGATGTACTTCATCATCTTCGCGACCGCCGCCACCCTGTTTCAGGCGGGCCAGACCGACATCAGTTCGGCAGCCGACGCCGCCGAGGCGTTACGGCCGCTGGCCGGCGACCTCTCGAGCGTGCTGCTGGCGGTCGGGCTCGTCGGCTCGGGCTTCCTCGCCGTCCCCATCCTGACCGGTGCGGCGGCGTACGCGCTCTCGGAGGCGGCGGGCTGGCGCTACGGACTCGACACGCGCCCGCGGAACGCCCGACAGTTCTACGCCGTGATCGTGGTCGCGACGCTGGTCGGGATGGCGATCAACTTCGTCGGCATCAACCCGATCGCGGCGCTCTACTGGACCGCCGTGATCAACGGCGTGCTGGCCCCGCCGCTGCTCGTGCTGATCATGCTGATCGTGAACAACCCGAAGGTCATGGGCGAGCGCGTGAACAACCCGCTCACAAACGTGCTGGGGTGGACGACCGCCGCGCTGATGAGCACTGCGGCCGTCGTGATGCTGTGGCCGTAATCGCCGAGCCCTCCGGCCCTCGTGGCTGCGGGCGTCCCGTCCGAGCGAACTCAATGAGCGAAGCGCGCGGTGAGGAGCGCGCTGGAAGACGGCCAGGGCGTCGCCGCGAGCGGAACGAAGTGGCTCCCCGGATTGGTTTCCCAAACCGTGCTGTGGGATTCGTCTGAGGTGCGAGTGCGAAGGCGAGCAGGGAAGACTATGCTTCGCCTGTGACCCCCCAATTACAGCCCATGGTCGAGTTCCGCAACGTGGTGAAACGTTTCGGTGCCAACACCGTATTGCAGGACGTGACGAACCAGGTCGCGCACCGCGAAAAGGTCGTAGTGATCGGACCCTCCGGCTCCGGCAAGAGCACGCTTCTGCGGACCGTCAACGGCCTCGAAACCATCCAGCAGGGCGAGGTGATCGTCGAGGGCATCTCGGTGCACGACCCGCGCACCGACATCAACTCACTGCGCGCACGCGTCGGCATGGTGCAGCAGTCCTTCAATCTGTTCCCGCAAATGACGGCGCTCAACAACATCACGCTCGCCCCGCGGAAGGTAAAGAAGCAGAGTCCAGCGGAAGCCGAGCGCGTTGCACGCGCTCTCCTTGAGCGCGTGGGCATCCCCGAAAAGGCCGAGGCGTTCCCAGCGCAGCTTTCCGGTGGCCAACAGCAGCGCGTGGCCATCGCCCGTGCGCTCGCCATGGAGCCCTCGGTGATGCTCTTCGACGAGCCGACCTCGGCACTCGACCCCGAGATGATCCAGGAAGTGCTCGACGTAATGCGCGACCTAGCTAGCGATGGCATGACGATGCTCGTCGTCAGCCACGAGATGGGCTTCGCGCGCGAGGTCGCGGACCGCGTGTGGTTCATGGCCGATGGCCGGATCGAGGAGGAAGGCACGCCGATGGACATGTTCGAACGCCCCCAGAATGAACGCACGCAGCGGTTCTTGAGCCGCATCATCGCGCACTAGGCGTGTCAGGTACTCAGAGGGAGAATCCATGAATATCCAACGTCTGTTCCCACTCGTCCTACTGCTGGTCGTCGGCCTCTTCGCCGCCTGCGGCGATAGCGACAGCGGCACCACCAGCACGCCCAAGGGCGGCGGCGCGGTCACCACGCCCACCGCCACGGCCACCTTCCCCGCCGATTCGACGATGGCCGCGATCGTCAAGAAGGGGAAGATCACGATCGGCGTGAAGTACGACGTGCCGCTCTTCGGCCTGCTCGACCCAGTCACGAAGAAGGTCGACGGATTCGACGTCGCTATAGGCAAGGAGATCGCGAAGGCACTCGGCCTGAAGGAAGAGCAGATCGAGTTCGTGGAAGCAATTTCGGCGAACCGCATCCCCTATCTGCAGGAAGACAAGGTCGACCTGATCATCTCCACGATGACGATCAACGCCGAACGCAAGACGCAGATCGAGTTTTCGCGGCCGTATTACCTCGCCGGCCAGTCGATCCTAGTGAAGAACGACAACACGACGATCAAGACGGTGGACGACCTCAACGGCAAGAAGGTGTGTTCCGTCCAGGGCTCGACGAGCGAGAACAACATCAAGGCGAAGGCGCCGCGGGCGGACCTCACCAGCTTCACGACGTACTCGGCCTGCGTGTCCGCGATGAAAGACGGCCGTGTCGAGGCGGTCTCGACGGACGACATCATCCTCGCGGGCTTCGCGTCCAAGGATCAGAGCCTCAAGCTCGTCGGCGGCACCTTCACAACCGAGGCTTACGGCATTGGCATGAAGAAGGGCAAGACGGACCTTGCGAAGTTCGTGGACGGGGTTCTGAACGCGATGATGCAGGACGGCCGCTGGGAAAAGCTCTACACGCAGTTCCCCGGCACCGCTCCGGGCCTCCCGCCCGCGAGCGACGCCAAGGCGAAGGTGCCCGCGTCCGCCTAGCTCGGTGGCGCCGCGTCGAGGGCGAGCTTGGCACCCGCCCTCGACGCATCGCCCCGTGCGCGCGGTAGGGACGGTCAACGACCATGGGATTGCTCGACTTCGCTGGCGACGTCGTCGAGCAGATCCGCCTGCATTACCCTGCGCTGCTGCGCGGCTACTCGCTCACGATCATCCTGACGGTGCTCTCGATGGCGTTCGCGCTCGTCGTGGGCACCGTGATGGCGCTGCTGCGCACCTCGGACTGGCGTCCGCTACGCTTCGTGTCCGGCGCATACGTCGAGGTGTTTCGCAACACGCCGTTGCTGATCCAATTGTTTTTCTGGTTCTTTGCGCTGCCGAAACTGCCCAGCGTCGACACCCATTTGCCGCTGCTCGGCATGATCGACTGGCTGCTCTCACCATTCCAGGCCGCCATCCTCGGCCTGACGGCCTATACGGCCGCGTACACCACTGAGGCGCTCCGAAGCGGCCTGCGCTCGATCGACCATGGACAGACCGAGGCTGCGCGTGCCCTCGGCCTGACGTACATGCAGACGCGGATGTACGTGGTCGCGCCGCAGGCGGTGCGCGTCGCGGTGCCGCTGCTCACGAGCATCCTCAGCGCACTCTTCCGCAACAGCGCGCTCGTCACCGTGATCGGCGTGGTGGAACTACTCGGCGCCGCCGACCGCATCCAGCAACAGAACTTTCAGACGTTCGAGCTGTTCGTCGTCGCCGGCGTGATGTACCTCGCGGTCACGTTGCCGCTCGCGTGGGCCTCGGCGCGCCTCGAGCGCCGCATGGCGGTGACGCGATGACGGAGGGCGTTACGGTGCTCACCGTTGGAGCGTTCACCGCGGGCGCGGGATGGGAGCCGTTCACCGACTGGCCGATCTGGCGCTTTCTGCTGGAGGGCCTGCTGGTCGCTCTGCGCATCGCGGCGATGAGCATGGCGCTCAGCCTAATCATCGGTGTCATGGCGGCGGTGGGCCGCCTCGCGCGCGTGCGGATCGTCGCATGGCTCTCCACGACATACATCGAGGTCTTCCGCGCGACGCCGCTGCTGCTGCTGATCTTCTTCGTGTTCTTTGGATCGGCACGTGCCGGCCTCGGGTTCGGGCCGATTACGGCCGCGGTCGTTGCGCTCACGCTCTACAACAGCGCCGTCGTCGCGGAGATCGTGCGCGCCGGTATCCTTTCGATCTCGCGCGGCATCATCGAGGCGTCACGCGCCCTCGGGCTGACCTACCTGCAATCGATGCGCTACGTGGCGCTGCCGATGGCGCTTCGACGCATGGCGCCCGGCGTGGTGAGCCAGTTGATTACGCTGTTCAAGGACACATCGCTCGCCAGCGTGATCGGGGTGCTCGAACTATCACGCCGGGCACGCGTGATCTACGACACGCCGCTTTACAACAATCCGGTCGAGGTGCTCGCCGTTGTCGCGATGATGTACTTCATCCCGAGCTACCTGCTCTCGCGCCTTTCGGAATACCTCGAAATGGGCCCCGAACGGCGGTCCGGCTCCGCAGCGGCACCCATACTCGCCGAGGCCGACCCCGTGGGGTAGCGCGCTTTGACGAGCACTGCGCGCGCCCGGCCATACTCGCTGCGCGCAGTAGCCGGATGGCCAATGGAGTGGAAGCACCGCTTCCTAGCGGCCGGTGCGCGCACGCCGGGCTGCAGGTTTCGGCAGTCCGGCTGGAGGGAGCGTTCTTGACCGTCTTCGCGCCGCCGACCGCTACCCGTGGAGACGCTGACTGCCGAGGCGAGCCGCCGGCTGGTCGCCGACCTGTCGAAGTTGGGTAAGCAGCGCGAGACCCTGTGAAGCAGATCGCGAAAGTAGGGGTCGAAGCGGATCAGGTGCTCGTTGAGCGGTCGGCAGTGCCCGTGGGGCTGGGCCTTCGTGGAAGGCCGTCCGCAGGCGCCCTCAGGTTGCGGAGCGTCGAGGTGGGGAGCGGCAGATCGTGTTCCAGATCTACGCCGGCGTGTCGTCGGACAGGGCCGAAGCCCCTGGGATTGCCACGATGGATTGGACGATTGGGTTGGCTCCCCGACGTGGATTCGAACCACGAACCTACCGGTTAACAGCCGGGCGCTCTACCGTTGAGCTATCGGGGAACGGGATGCCGCCAGTTTGACGCCTCGCGAGGCGTCGGGCAAGCGCGCGGAACCCTCGATCCCGGCCGCGCCGCCCGGCGTACGATGGCCCGGATGCCCGCTGGTGTAGCGGTAGCACGATGGACTTTGGATCCACAGGGCGAGGTTCGAACCCTCGGCGGGCAGCCAACCTCCCCCACAAGCCAACTCACAGCACGGCCGCCCGAGTCACCCCGGACGGCCGTCTTCGCGGTCCCTGGTACCGAAGGTGGGATTCGAACCCACACGAGGGGTTACCTCATCCGATTTTGAGTCGGACGTGTCTGCCATTCCACCACTTCGGCGTGGTCTCCGAAGGGTACGAGGCGGCCTCGGTAGGCGGCAACCCGCGCCAAGCAAACAGCCCCGGCGGAGCCGGGGCTGTTTCCTGCGATGGAGCGGAAGACGAGGGTCGAACTCGCGACCTCCTCCTTGGCAAGGAGGCGCTCTGCCACTGAGCTACTTCCGCACTGGCAACCCCAAGGTTAGCGGAGTCCTCGGAGTCCGCAAGTCTGGCCGCGCACTGGCCTACGAGGCCGCGCCCTTCTTTGCCGCCGCCGCACGCTGGGCAGCCTCGCGCTCCTCGCGCGTCTCCTCGAACCACTGCGCGTAGCGGATCGGCGGGAGGTTGCCCGCACGGAACTGGGCGAGGGCTTCGGTGACGGCCTCGTCCGTCTCGCGCTCGAGGTCCTGCAACGTGCCGTTGTTCAGGAAGATGCGGTCTGAGGCCGGGGCGCGGTCCTGCCACTTGCGCGCGGCGTCCAGGCGCTGGCGGGCCTCGGGCTCGCTGAAGTTGTTGCGCGCCATCAGGCGGGGCAGCGCGACGTCGTAGTCTGCGCCGACCAGCCAGGTCGCGTCGCACCAGGCGGAGTAGCCGGCCTCGATCAGGTTCACCGCTTCGAGGATCGCGATCGTGTCGTTGGGGAGGGTGGCGCGCCACTCGTCGATCACGCGGTGCATCTCGCCACCGATGTCGCCGATGGCCGTCGTCAGCGCTCGCATGCGCTCGGCGTTGCCGAACACCTTCGAGCCGATGACCTTGCGGTCGATCATGCCGTCGGTACCGATCACCTCGGGCCCGAACTCCGCGACGATCCGGTCGAAGCCGGGCTTGCCGGGGTCGTACATGCGGTGGACGAGCTTGTCGGCGTCACCGTGGACGGCGCCGTACTTCTGCACGATGTACTGGCAGAGGTGCGACTTCCCGGTCGCGATCGAGCCCGTGACGCCCAGCACCAGCGGCATACCTGTCCTCCGTCCGAAGCCGCCGCGCCGCGCGGTGGCCGATGTCTCGGCGCGCAGCCTACCGGAGGCCGCGGGGGAGCGTCGAGGCCGGCGGAGTCTGCCCTGTCAGACCGGCACGTGGGAGGTCGTCACGCCCTCGGCGCGGAGCGCTTCGAGCGTCGCGCCGTCGTAGCCGAGCACTTCGCGCAGCACCTCGTCTGTGTGCTCGCCGAGCAGCGGCGCCCGGCCCTGCGGGACAACCCCGCGCATGCGCAGCGGATGGCGCATCAGCGGCACGCGGCCGTTCTCCGGGTGGTCGACGTACTGGATGAACCCGCGCGCCTTCAGGTGCGGGTCGTGGAACAGGTCCTCTGTGTCGAAGACGTACGAGCACGGGCATCCGGCGCCGGCGATGATCCGCATCACCTCGCGCTTCTCGTGGCAGCGCGTCCATAACTCGATCTCGGCTCGGAACTCATCGGTATGCTCGGCGCGCGCAGCGGGCGTGGCAAAGCGCGGCTCGTCGAGCAGGTCGGGACGCCCGATGGCGATGCACAGCGCGTCCACCATCTGCGTCGTGACCGGGAAGATGAACACC
The DNA here is from genome assembly GCA_004297315.1 of Dehalococcoidia bacterium. GTDB lineage: Bacteria > Chloroflexota > Dehalococcoidia > UBA2979 > UBA2979 > SURF-43. The sequence continues at coordinate 10,605 of SCTU01000136.1, forward strand.
CAGTCGTTCGGGCCGCCGCCGTAGCACGGGTACAGCCCGCCCCCAGCATTACCTCGACGCACGCCCGTGCGTGCTGCGGCCCGTTCCTTCCAGAAGGAGGGTTCGAGCGTGCGCATGAACATCGTGGCGGCTTCCTGCATCGAGAGCTCGATCGCCTGCCCGAGCCCCGTGCGCTGCTGCTCGACGTAGGCGGCCACAACGCCGAGCGCCGCTTGGATCCCGGTGCCAGAGTCGCCGATCGTCGGCCCGACGATCATCGGTGGCCCGTCCGGGTCGCCGGTGGTCGAGAACGAACCCGCCGCCGCCTGCGCAACCCAGTCGTAGGCGTTGTAGTCCTTGTACGGGCCGCTCAGGCCGAAGCCCTTGATCCGCACGTAGATCAGGCGCGGATTGAGCGGGCGCAGGACCTCGTCCGTGAGGTCGAGGCTCTCGATCACGCCCGGGCCGAAGTTTTCGACGAGGACGTCGACCTCGCGCACGAGCGCAAGGAACGTCTCGCGTCCCTTCGGGTGCCGCAGGTCGAGGACGACGCTGCGCTTGTTGCCGTTGTAGTTCATGAAGTATTGGGGGTCGGCCTTGAAGCGGCCGAGGCCCTTGCCGGTATGACGGCCGGCGTCGCCCGACGGGCGTTCCACCTTGATGACGTCTGCGCCCAACCATGCGAGGTACTGGGTGCAGGACGGGCCCGCCTCGTACTGGGTCATATCGAGGACACGCATGCCGTCGAGAGATGCCACCGTCGCTCCTTCCGCGCTGGGGGCACCGCGAGTCTACACCGCCGCGTAAGCCCGGGTCGCGACAGAAGCGTCGCAGCTAGGTGTCGCGGGTGCGGCGGGCGAAAGTGCGCACGGTCACAGGCGGCGAATCTCTGGTGCGCGCTCGACTTCAGTCGAGCGAGTCGAGTACGCCCAGCGCGCCCCGGGCGACGATCGCGGCGCTGAGCCGCTCGATCCCCTGCACGTGGACGCGGTCCATCCGCGGATTCGGGGAAGGCGAGGCCGCGCCGATCGTGAATACGGCCAGCGAAGCCAGCAGCGCGATGTCGTAGTCCCGCTCAAACTCGGCCCGTTTGTAGCTGATGCTGCGCGCGCGCAGCGCTTCCAGGTACGCCTCGATGCAGGCCGTCTCCACGGCCGGACGGTCTGCCGGCTCCAGGTCGAGGCCGAGGAAGTACGCCAGGTCGTACGCGCCGCGCGTCCGGCAGGTGAACTGCCAGTCGATCGCGGCCACCTCGACCGGGTCGCCGTCGCTGAAGAAGAGGTTGTCGAGGCGGAAGTCGCCATGCGTCAGCGTCCGCGGCGGGCGCGCGATCGCCTCCAGCAGCGGCACGTAAGCGGCCGCCAGCCGTTCTCGCGCCGCGCCCACCTCCAGCGCGAGGTACGCCCGAGAGGCTTCCAGCCCGTGGGCGAACGCCCCAGCCACGCGGCCGGCACGGGTCAGGCCGACGGTCGTGTCCGGCAGCCACTCGGCGGCCTCGACCTCCGGCGAGTCCCACCAGTGCGCGTGCATCGTGCCGAGGGCGCGCGCGGCGGCGAGCGCCTGCTCCGCGCTGCACGACGCCTCCTGGTCGCCCTGGACGCGAGGCGCGAGGTCTTCCAGCAGCAGCACGCACTCGCCCGGCCCGCCGAGGGCGACGGCGTGCGCGCGAGGGGTGCGGAGCGGCGTCCGCGTCGCGAACTGCTCGTAGAACCGCACCTCGCGCTCATACCAGCCCTGGAAGACCGCCACACCGCGCACGCCCGGCGTGCCGAACTTCGCGATCAGGCGGTCGGGCCCGGGCCGGCCCTCGTAGGCGACGGCGAGCCGGAACGCGTCGCCGTTCACGCCGCCACGCTCGCCCACGGGCGTCGTTGTCACTGCCGTCACGCGCGACCCGTCGGGGAGGGCCCCCGACGGGCGCAGCGCCCACTCCACCCAATCCGCCGTCAGGTCCTCGATGCGGAACGGCGTCTCGGGCGACGCCTGAGGCGACGTCACAGCAGCGGCTCCAGCACCTCGGCGATCGCGAGCAACTCCTCGTCGCGCCCGGCGCGCGCGGCCAGTTGCAGCCCAACAGGCATCGAGTCGACGCGCCCTGCGGGCAGCGTGAGCGCCGGCATGCCCGAGTGTGTCCACGGCAGGTTCATCGCGGGGTCGCCTGTCGAGCGCAACCCCAGCGGCGCCGGGCCGGTCGCCGCGGGACACGCCCACGCGTCGAGGCCGTGCTCGTCCATCAACCCCTCGAGGACGGCCCGCACGCGCCCCTGGCTTGCCGCGCCTTCGGCGCGCTCCGCCTCGGTGATGAGCGCGCCCGAGTCGAACAGCGCTGCGCTGGCGCCCCGCACGAGCGAGCCCCAACGCGCGAACCGCTCGGCGTGCTGCTCGCGGAACTGCGCGGTCGCGATCGCGCGGTGGCGCTCCGTGATTGCCTCAATGTCGCCCAACGCCGGTACCCGTCGCACGATGACGCCCGCGCGTTCCAGCGTCTGCAGGGAGACCTCGAACGCCTCGAGTGCGGCGGGCTCCGCCTGCTGGAGGTAGGCCCCGTCCGGGACGCCGAGCGTGATCGTCCGTGGGGCCTCGATGCCCGCGCGCCAGCCGTTGAGCAGCACGGAGGCGACCAGGCGCGCGCCGGCGGCATCCTGCGTGAAGAAGCCGACGTGGTCGACGGCTGGCGAGTAATACAGCATCCCGTCCGTCGGGATCCGCCCGTATGTCGGCTTCACGCCGACGATCCCGCAGAAGGCGGCCGGACGGATCGTCGAACCGACGGTCTGCGAGCCAAGCGCGACAAGCGCGTAGCCGGCAGCCACGGCCGCCGCAGAGCCGCTGCTCGATCCGCCGGGCGTGCGCCTCGGGTCGTGCGGGTTCGCCGTCGCGCCCGGGTCGAAGTACGCGAACTCCGTGGTGACGGTCTTGCCGAGGATGAGCGCGCCGGCCTCACGCAGGCGGCGAACGGCGGTGCCCTCGGTCAGAGGGAAGGCCTCCAGCGGCAGGGCGGAGCCGGCTCGCGTCGGCATGCCCTCGGCGGCGATGATGTCCTTCACGCCCACGAGCGCGCCGTACAGCGCGGGCCGCGAAGCGGGGTCTGGGTGGTGGCTGGCCAGCGCCGCGGCCTCGTGCAGCAGGCGCGCGCGGCGTCCCGTCTCTGGGAGCACCGCACGGGTGATCGTGTCGAACGCGTCGAGGCGGTCACAAGCCTCGGCGACGCGGGTAGTGACCGGAAGCGCGCCGCTGCGCATCGCGGCGACGGTGGGTGCCAGAGGCGCATGGCAGAGGGCGGACTCAGGCGGGTGCGGCATGCGCCGGATCATACGTGTGTGCGGAATCGACGCGTGCGCCGCCTACGCCGCCTGGGCCGTGTCCCCCTGAAGCATCAGCGCCATCGTCGCCGCGTCGACGGCCGGTGAGTAGTAGTACCCCTGCACGAGGTCACACCCCACCTCCCGCACCAGGATGAGGTCGCGCTCGCTCTCTACGCCCTCGGCGACGACGGTGAGGCCGAGCGCATGGCCGAGCGCGACTACCGCCTCCACGATCGCGCGGTCCCCCGCCGACTCGTCCATCCCGTGGATGAACGAGCGGTCGACCTTCAGCGTCTGGACGGGGAACTGCCGCAACCGGCCGAGCCACGAGTGCCCGATGCCGAAGTCGTCGATCGCCGTCGTCACCCCGATCGAGTGAAGTCCGTGCAGCACCTCGATGACGGCGTCCATCGTGAGGTTCGCCGTCGTCTCGGTCAGTTCGAGTTCGAGCAACTCCGGCCGCAACCCCGTGCGCTCGAGGATGGCGCGCACGGTCCGCTCAAGGCCCGGCACCATGAGCTGGCGCGGCGAGAGATTGACCGCCAGCCGGACCGCCCGCGAGCCGTCCGCGATCCACGCCTGCATCTGGCGGCAGGATTGCTCCAGGACCCATTCACCGACGGGGACGATCAGTCCCGTCTGCTCCAGCAGCGGGATGAAGTCGACCGGCGACACCAGCCCGCGCTCGCTGTGCCGCCAGCGGAGGAGCGCCTCCATGCCCCGCAACTCGTGCGTGGTCGGGTCGACCTGCGGCTGGTAGTGGACCTCGAAGGCATGTTGCGCGACGGCCTCGCGCAGGTCCGCCTCCAGGGAGAGGCGGTCGCGCATGTCTGCGGTCTCCTCCTCGGCGCCGATCCGGTATCCGTCGCCTCCCTTGTCTTTCACGAGGTGGATCGCGCGGTCCGCGACACGGATCAAGGATTCGGGATCGTCGGCGTGCTGCGGGAACAGCGCGACGCCCGCGCTCGCCGCGACCTTCAGGAGCCGCCCCTCGTGCAGGAATGGCTCGGCCAGCGCCTGAAGGACGCGCCGTGCCACGCCCTCGGCCGACTCGGGCGCCGGCAACTGCGGCGCGAGCACGAGGAACTCGTCTCCGCTGAACCGCGCGACGACCTGCGGCGACGGAAGGCGGTCCTGCAGCCGCTCGGCCACCGCTTTCAGCAGGCGGTCGCCCGAGGCGTGCCCCAACGCGTCGTTCACCAGGTTGAAGCGGTCGAGGCCCAGCAGGATGACGCAGACGCCCTCGTCACGCTGCCGCGCGTCGATGATGGCGCGCCGCACATGCCGGTCGAACAGGTCGCGACCGGGCAGCCCGGTCAACCGGTCGTAGTCGGCCATCCGGCGAATCGCCTCGCCGCTCCGTCGGGCTTCCGCCAGGTCGCGCACCTCGACGAGCACCGCCTCGCCCTGCCCGTCGCGGAGCGCGGAGAGCGCGACCTCCACGTCGACCACAGAGCCGTCACGGCAACGCAGGGCCGTCTCGAACACCCCGCTCCCCTCGGTCCACTCCCGCGACGCGACCAGGCCGGCCAGCAGGTCGAGGCGTCCGGGCGCGGCGAGCTGATCGAGGCGGGCAGGCCCCGCGACGTCGTAGCCGAGCATCGCCCGCAGGGCCTCGTTCACGAATAGAAGGGTGCCGTCGCTCGCGACCAGGGCGAGGCCCTCCCGTGTGGCATCGAGGGCGTGCCGCAGGCGATGCTCGGACGCGCGCAGGCGCGCCTCCGTCTCGGCGTGCTCGCCAGGGTCGCGCAGGACACCGCGGACGCTCGCGACCCGCCCCTCGGCATCGCGGATGGCCCACACCCTTGCCTCATGGCTCGCTGCCGAACCGTCCGCGTGGATCCAGCGCGCGCTCCAGCGTCCGCCGTCCGGCGCCGTCGGGCCTGCGTCGAGAAACGGGACAGGGTCGAGCGTCACCTGGCTTGCGGCGAGGCCGGTGATCTCCTCCGGGGCCCACCCGAGGATCGCGCGCGACGCTCCTGCGACATCGAGCGTCCGGCCCTCGGCCGTGACCTCGAACAGCACGTCGGGCCATTCCGCGTCGAGCGTCTCCGGCCAGCCCGCCGCTGGTGTCCGGCCCCCCCGCCCGCGGGCACCGGCGGCAAGTAGCGTCGTCCCGGCGGCCAGCGCGATGCCCCCCGCAGCGCCGATGAGCGGCGCGCCCGCTTCGGCGGCCATGAACGCGGCGAACCCTGCCGCCACGAGCAGCCCGGCCGCGCGCGTCCCTCCCATCCGGGCAGGCCTCAGGCGCGCGAGGGCGTGCGTGCGCGTGCGTGCGATGCGTGGCCTCCACTCTCCCGCGGCGTGCGACAGTCGGGACCGACCGAGGTCCTCCGTCCACTATCGGCATCTCTGCGCCGCCGGTTCAGCGAGTGGGTCGCCTCCAGGGGCGCAGCGGATACGATCCGCGTTTCGGG
>SCTU01000137.1 GCA_004297315.1 Dehalococcoidia bacterium
ATGACGGCGATGATCTCGTCACCGGGGGTGAGGACGGTGTCCCCGGCGGGGACACGCGCCCCGTCCGGCCCGACCACGACGGCAACGAGGACGCCCTGGGGGAACGTGAGGTCACGGAGCGCGTGGCCCGCCACGGCCGCGCCGTCCTGCACGCGCATGTCCACCACCTTTAGCCCGGCGCTGCGCAGCGCCATCAGTGGCACCAGCGTGTGTTGCGGCAGGCTCGTCTCGATCTGGGCCATGACGGCGCCGGCCGCCGAGACCGTCGAGGTGATCCCGAGTTTAAGGAAGAGCGCCTCGTTGCGCGGGTCGTTCACCCTGGCCACCGTGCGCTGGACGCCGAACCAGTGCTTCGCCACCTGGCAGGCGACGAGGTTGGCGCCGTCGTCCGCGGTGACGGCGATCAGCATGTCCGCGCGTGCCGTCCCGACGCCTTCGAGGAAGGCGATCTCGCTGCCGTCACCGTGGACGACCATCTCGCCGAGTTCCTCGCGCAGTTGCGCGGCGCGCGGGGCCGCCAGTTCCACGATCGCGACCTCGGTGTCAGCGACCTGCTGGAGTTCCAGCGCCAGGCCGTATCCGACGATGCCGCCACCCACGACGATGATGTACATCGCTACTGTCCCCCGGCGGCTTCGAAGAGCGCCGTGTGCGCAAGGTCGATGCCGAAACTGGTCGGGCTGAATGTCTTGAGCCCCAGGCGCTCGAACAGTTCGGCGCGCAGCGGGTCGCGCACGCGGGTGACCACGTTCCGCACGCCGTAGACCTCCTTCGCCTTCTCCGAGGCGAGGATGTTGCGATTGTCGCCGGACGCGAGCGCGATGAAGCAGTCCGCCTTCTCGATCCCGGCGTCGATGAGTACACGGTCGTCGGTGCCGGAGCCGACCAGACGGCGGCCGGAGAACTGGGGGAGCAGCCGCTGGAAGGCGAAGGAGTTTGTGTCGAGGATCGTCACCTCGTGGCCCTCGTTCGACAGTCGCTGGGCGAGCCCGGCGCCGACGCGCCCGCAGCCCATGATCACTACGCGCATAGCTCTTCCTCCGCAGCCGCTGCCGGCGCTACCGCACCTCGGCTGATGGATAGCGCACCAGCCATACGAGTACCGGTGCATGCTCCAGCACGTACTTTGCCAGATGTCCGAGTTCAAACTGGCCGAGCGGCCGTTTGTAGTCGACGCCGAGGACGATCACGTCCGCGTCGCGTTCGACGGCCTCGTCGACGACGGCGTGGCCAGCCTGTCGCGCCTGGACCAGGTCGCCCTGCACGTTCAGCCCGTGCTCGGCGGCGATGCGCTCGGCGCGCTGGAGCACGCGCTCCCCCTGTCGCACCTCGGCGGAGAGGTCCGCGTCCAGGGCCAGGGCGCGCGGGACCTCGATGACGTGGATGAGGTGGAGGTGGGCGCGATGCCTCTTCGCGAGGTCGGCTGCCATCGCCAGCGCGTTGTAGCCGGCCTCGCCGCCGTCGACCGCGACGAGATAGGTGTGGACGGCGTCCAGGACATCTTTCGCCATCGGTTACCTCTGCCCGTCGGAGGCCTCATGGGCCAGACGCCAGCGCACGACGGCAAGTGCGAGGAGCACCACCCCGAGGAGCGTGAGCCACGAGAATGGACGATCGGTCGCGACCGCTCGCCCCAGCGCGGCTGCTCCGGCCATCGCCGAGACGAGTGCTCCAAAGAGTCCGCGCCGCATCTGACCTCCGCCCGCGCAGGGCACAGAGGTTGACGCTACGCCGGGCCCGATCGGGCGTCAACGGAAATCGCGCACAGGCGAGATGCTCGCGGGCCTAGTGCAACTGCTCGATCCATGCGTCTACCCGGCCGTCCTGGATGTCGAGGAAGCCGACGGTGCCGAGCTGTGTCTGGAGGTTGCGCGGGTAAAGGGGGGAGCCCGAATTCACGATCAGCGTCCCCTCCCAGGTCTTGACCAGGGGGACGTGGGTGTCGCCGCCCACGACCACGTGGCAGCGTCCGCCGAAATGCCGCTCCATCCGCTCCTGCAGGTTTGCTGCGCCGGGGATCGGCCGGTCGGGGAAGTCGTGCGTCGTCCCGATGCGCAGGCCGTCGATGTGGAGCACGTGGTTGTAGGCAAGTCGGGGGTCGTCCGGCGCGACGGAGCGTCCGGACGAGCCGTCGTCCCCGTTCCCGCAGGCTGCCAGCACCGGCACCCCGCAGCGGTCCTCCAGCCAGTCGAGGACGACGACGTCGTGCATATCACCGCCGTGGAGGATCAGGTCGACCCCTCGCAGGGCGGCGTACACCTCGTCGAAGATCGTGCGGCGTGCCTCGGGGACGTGGGTGTCGGACACCAGCCCGATGAGGATGGGTCCGGAAAACTCGTGTTCAATGAGCCATTTCCGGGGCGGAAGTTCGGGCATGCGCCGAGAGTAGCGCAGCCCTCGCGTGGCCGCTCTGTCGCGGCCAGCCCTGCCCGAAGAACGCAGCCGCCGCGGGCGGTACAATAACTGTTCCGATTCGCCTGTACGGGGAGCACCATGGCAACGACTGGCACCAGAAACGGGTCCACCCGGCCGGCGCGGGGGGCCGCCCCTCGCGTCACCTCAAAGAGAGCGGCAAAGGCTGCCCCGCCGCGGGCCGCAGCAAAGGCCCCGGCCCGCGCGGCCTCGAAGGCCTCCGCCAACGGGAACGGGGCGGCCTCGAAGGGTGACCTGCGCGGCACCACGGCGACCTGGACCGTGAAGGCCGGACTCGCCCAGATGCTCAAGGGCGGCGTCATCATGGACGTCGTCACGGCGGAGCAAGCCGAGATCGCGCAGGAGGCCGGGGCCGTCGCGGTCATGGCGCTCGAGCGCGTCCCGGCGGACATCCGCGCCGCTGGCGGCGTCGCACGGATGAGCCATGTGAAGAAGATCAAGGAGATCCAGGCCGCGGTCTCCATCCCGGTCATGGCGAAGGCGCGCATCGGCCACTTCGTCGAGGCGCAAATCCTCCAGGCCCTCGGCGTCGACTACGTCGACGAGTCCGAAGTGCTGACGCCGGCCGACGACCAGCACCACATCGACAAGCACGGCTTCGCGGTGCCGTTCGTCTGCGGCTGCCGCAACCTCGGCGAGGCGCTCCGCCGCATCTCCGAGGGCGCGGCGATGATCCGCACCAAGGGCGAGGCCGGCACAGGCGACATCGTCGAGGCCGTGCGCCACATGCGCTCGCTCTGGTCCGAGATCCGGCGCGTGCAGGGGATGCGCGACGACGAACTGTGGACGACCGCGAAAGACCTTCAGGTCTCGATCGACCTGCTGCGCGAGGTGAAGCGGCTGGGCAAGTTGCCCGTGGTGAACTTCTCCGCCGGCGGCGTCGCGACGCCCGCCGACGCGGCGCTGATGATGCAACTGGGCGCCGAGGGCGTGTTCGTCGGCTCCGGCATCTTCAAGTCCGCCGAGGACGTGACGGACAAGCGTCGCAAGCTCGACCAGCAGCGCCGGATGGCCACCGCGATCGTGAAGGCCGTGACTCACTTTAACGACCCGCAGATGCTTGCCGCCGTTTCCGAGGAGATCCCCGAAGAGGCGATGCGCGGCCGTTCGACCGCGACGATGCCTCGCGAGGAACTCCTGGCGCACCGCGGGAGTTAGCCCGTCCGCATGTCGCGCGCATCGCGCAGCGCCGCCACCGTCGCGCCCGCACCGGCGGACGTGCGGGTCGGCGTGCTGGCACTCCAGGGCGACTTCGCCGAGCACATCGCCGTGCTACGCAGCCTCGGCGTGGACGCCGTCGAGGTGCGCACGCTCGACCAACTGCGTGCGGTGGACGGGCTCATTATCCCTGGAGGCGAGAGCACGACGATCGCGCGGCTCCTGATCGCGTTCGACCTCCTCGACCCGCTGCGCGACCTGATCGAGGGCGGGCTGCCGGTGTGGGGCACCTGCGCCGGCGCGATCCTGCTGGCGAAGCACGTCCCCAGCCTCGACCGCCCACCGCTCGCCGTGATGGACATCACCGTCGAACGCAACGCCTTCGGCCGCCAGGTCGATTCGTTCGAGGCCGACCTCAAGGTGGCCGGAATCGACGGCGCCCCGGTGCACGCGGTCTTCATCCGGGCACCGATCATCGAGCGGGCAGGACGAGGGGTGACCGTCCTCGCGACGTTGAAAGACGGGACGATCGTGGCCGCACGGGAGGGGCGCTTGCTCGCAACCTCGTTCCATCCCGAACTGACGGACGACCGTCGGATCCACGGCCTGTTCCTACAGATGGTCGCGGAGGCCCGTCGGGCGCCCGCGCCCCCGAGGCGGCCTCGGTGAGCGCGGCACGACCGCCCCGCCCGACCGACCTGGTCGCGCTCGTGACCTTCGATGGCGTCGTGCGGGAAAACCAGGCGGTGACGCGGGACCGGCTCGGGAAGGCGCCGGGGGCACCGCGCCCCCTCTCAGCCGCCGTCGAGCAGTGGCTCCACCTCGGCCGGCGCACCTGGGTGAGCGTCCAGGGGCGTTCAATCGTTGGAATTGCGACGGCCCGGGAACTCTCCGCGCCGACCGCGTGGGAACTCGATACGCTGATTGATGCCGGGGATGACCCCGGCGTGCTGGCGGACCTCCTCCGCCAGGCGGCGGAGGCCGCGGCAGGCACGAAGGTGACGCACGTCCTGCTGCGCACGCCCTCGGACGCCGCGGCGGCCCAACAGGCGCCGCGGGCGGGGTTTGCGAAGGCGTTGGACGAACGGCTGTGGGGAGGGCACCTAGAGATCGACGCAACCGCGGAGGGCGTGCGTGAGTGGCGAGAGAGCGACGAGCTCGGCTGCTTCCAGTTGTACAGCCGCGCCCTCCCGCTGGCAGCGCGCTCGGCCCTCGCGATGACACGCGAAGAAGCGGCTGCTGTCCACGAACGGCGGTGGCACGAGAAGGGCCTCTCGTTCGTCGCCGAGCAGGAGGGCCGCATCGCGGGCCTGGTACAGGTGGCGCGCTCCGGCGGCCAGTTCTCGCTGATGGTGGAACCCGGCCAGCCCGACGTCGCGCGGGCGCTGCTCGCGACGATCGCGGGCCGCCTCGGCAAGACCGCCGTCCATCGCGCGCTGGTCCCGACCTGCGGCGTGGACGAAGAGCGCGCGCTGAGCGACGCCGGCCTGCATCCGGGCAACGAGTTCACGCTGTTCTGCCACCGGACGGCCCGTCCGGTGCTGGACGAGGCACACGCCGCGGTCCGGGCGGTCGCGCCCGGCCAGGTCGTGGGGTAGTCGAAAGGTGGACGAGCGCATGCAGGACCGCCGGCCCCGAGACGACGACGCGATCTTCGAGGCGCTCGAGCGCGAGGCGGCCCGTGCCGCGGAGGACGCGGGCGATGACCTCGACGACGACGAGGACATGGGCGACCTGCTGGACGAACTCGACGAAGACGAAGACCTCTCCTACGCGGACGAAGGCGACGAGACGCCACCCAGGCGCATCCAGCACATTGAGCCGGCCTGGGCCGTTGCGCCTCGCGAGATGACGGAGGAGGAGCGCGCCGAGATCGAACTGCTCGTCGGCATCATGCCGCGGCGTGTCGCCGAGGCGGTGCGGGCGAAGGGGTTCGATGGCCTGATCGAGATCGTGCTCGACCTCGGCCGCGTGCCGACCGCGCGCTACCAGCGCGAGGAGACGGCGCTCGACACCGCCGAGGTGACCGACCTCGAACTCGGGCAAGTGGTGGCGCAGGTCTCCGAGTTCGGCGAGGACAACCGCGCCGGCATCCCGCGCACCCTGCACCGCATCTCGGCGATCCGCAACCGTCGCGGCCACATCGTCGGCCTGACCTGCCGCGTTGGCCGCTCCGTCTCGGGCTCGGGCCACATCATGCGCGACCTGATCGAGGCCGGCCGCAGCGTCCTGCTGCTCGGCCGCCCGGGCGTCGGCAAGACGACGATGCTGCGCGACGTCGCGCGGCTGCTCGCAGACGAACTCGACAAGCGCGTCGTGATCGTGGACACCTCGAACGAGATCGGCGGAGACGGCGACATCCCGCACCGCGGCATCGGCCGCGCGCGCCGGATGCAGGTGCCGAGCCCGCACCGCCAGCATGAGGTGATGATCGAGGCAGTGGAGAACCACACCCCAGAGGTGGTGGTGATCGACGAGATCGGCACCGCCGAAGAGGCCGAGGCCGCCCGCACGATCGCGGAGCGCGGCGTCCAACTGATCGGCACCGCGCACGGCACCACGCTCTCCAACCTGATGCAGAACCCCACGCTCTCCGACCTGATCGGCGGCATCGAGTCGGTCACGCTCTCCGACGAGGAGGCGCGCCGGCGCGGCACGCAGAAGACGGTGCTCGAACGGCGCGCCCCACCGACCTTCGACGTGCTGATCGAGATCCAGTCGTTCGACCGCCTGGCGATCCACGACGATGTCGCGGCGACCGTTGACTCGCTGCTGCGCGGCTACGAGGTGGAGGCGGAGGTCCGCGTCATCGGCGACCGCGGCCAGATCGAGACCGTCGAACGCGTGCCGCTGCGGACCACGCCGCAGGAGCCGCTGGAGGCGCGCCCCCAGGTCGAGCGGCGGCGCACGCTGCCCGCCGCGCCTGGTGGCCCGGAGAAGCGCGTGCTGCCCTTCGGCATCAGCCGCACGCACCTCGAGCGGGCGATCATGGAGACGCGCTC
>SCTU01000009.1 GCA_004297315.1 Dehalococcoidia bacterium
GCTCTTCCGATCTGCCTCGGCATCCCCGTGATGGCCCCGGACGTGAACCGGAGCGAGGCGAACTTCACGATCGAGCCCCTCGAGGACGGCCGTGACGGGATCCGCTACGGCCTCGCACAGATCAAGAACGTCGGCGCGGGCGCCGTCGAAGGCCTGCTCGCCGAACGCCGCAGCGGCGGCACGTTCGCCCACCTGGAGGACTTCGCGCGTCGTATCAGCGCACGCGAGATCAACAAGCGCGTGCTCGAAGCGCTCGCCCGGGCCGGCGCGATGGACTGCCTCGGCAGCCGCGGCGGAATCATCGGCGGCCTCGACCGCATCCTCTCGCTTGCGCAGCAGGAGCAGCGGCTGCGCGAGACCGGGCAGACCTCGATGTTCGACCTCTTCGGCGCACAGGTCGCGACGCCACTGCCGGCCCTCGAGATCGAGAGCATCGCCGTCCCGCAGCAGCAGTTGCTCCAGTGGGAGAAGGAACTGCTGGGCACCTATCTCTCCGAGCACCCGTTCCAGCAGGCGTCTCAGCACCTCGCCGAATGGGTAACGCACACCCTCTCCGAGGTCACGGCTGAACTCGTGGGCCAGGAGGCGGTCATCGCTGGCACGGTCGCCGGCATCCGCGCGCTCGCGACGAAGCAAGGGAAGGCGTTCGCCGCGGTCACGCTCGAGGACCTCAGCGGGCAAACTGAGGTCGTGGTCTGGTCCGACCAGTACGAGCCGTGGAAGGCGCGCGGCCTCCTGTTCGAGGGCACCGTGCTGATGATGAAGGTGAGCGTCCGGCAGCGCGGCGACCGCCTGACCGTGGCGGCAGCCGAGGCCACCCCGTACGACTACGAGTCAGGGCGGCCTGCGGACATCAACCTGTCGCGCTTCGTCGTGCGGGGCACCGCGTCGCGCCTGCGTGCTGCAGAGGATTCGCCGGCCTATCCGAGCCCGGCCGCGCCGCCGCCTGAGCCCGGCCCCGGCCGTCGTCCCGACCTCCGCATCGTGCTCCCGGACGAACCGGCGGCCGAGCCGTCTGACGTTCTGCCGAGTGCGCCGCCCGCCGACCTCAGCGGCCCGCACCGCCTCGTGGTCACGATGGAAGAGACGACCGATGAAGCGGCCGACCTGCGCCGGTTGCGCCGGATCTGCGCGCTCCTCGACGAGCACCAGGGTGAGACACCGGTCGAGATCGTCATCCGCCAGCGGGGCGGCGCTTCGACGCGACTGGGGCGAGGCGGCATCGACCCGTCGGCGCTGGAAGAACTGCTGAAGCGGCTGCGCGGATTGCTCGGCGTCCTCGGCGAGGCACGAGAAACCGGCGTCGTCGCCTCAGACGCGCTCGCAGTCGCCGCGGGCGGCTAGGCCCGACACTCCTTCCTTTCCTGAGACACGGCCTGACGCGTGCCCGCTAGACTGGGCCTCTCACCAACGTTGACGAGGGAGCCCATGGCTCAATTCGCCGCAGGTCATCCGGAGCCGAACGCGCGCACGCATGTACTTCACCGAGAGGTAGAGGCGATCCGCGATGAGGTCGGACGGGTCATCGTCGGCCAGCGGGGGATGATCGACCGGTTGCTCGTCGCGCTGCTGACCAACAACCACGCGTTGATCGAAGGCGTCCCGGGTCTCGCGAAGACGCTCGCGGTCTCCACGCTCGCCCAGGCCCTCGAGTGTTCGTTCTCGCGCATCCAGTTCACGCCCGACCTGCTGCCGGCGGACGTGACGGGGACGCTGATCTTCAACCCGCAAGAGGCGGAATTCTATACGCGACGCGGTCCGATCTTTGCGAACGTCGTGCTTGCGGACGAGATCAACCGTGCACCGGCGAAGGTGCAGTCGGCGCTGCTCGAAGCCATGCAGGAGCGCACGGTCTCGATCGGTGGACAGACGCATGCGCTGCCTGACCCCTTCCTCGTGCTGGCCACACAGAACCCGATCGAGCAGGAGGGCACGTATCCACTCCCCGAGGCCCAGCTCGACCGCTTCATGCTGAAGATCGTCGTCCACTACCCCGAGCGCGATCAGGAGCGCGAGATCCTCGCCCGTTCGCTCGACCAGGGGCCCCAGCAGGCACGCCCGGTCGTCGCGATCTCCGAGATCGCACGACTGCGCGAGGGCGTGCGCGCCGTAGAGGTGAACGACCGCATCCGCGAGTACGTCGTCCGCATCGTTGAGGCGACGCGGGAGCCGGCGCGCTTCCGCCTCGCGGACCTCCAACCACTGCTGGAGTTCGGCGTGTCGCCGCGCGGCGGCACGTTCCTCGCCCGCGCGGCGCAGGCATACGCCTTCCTCGACGGGCGCGCGTTCACCACACCGGAGGACGTGAAGGCGCTCGCCCCGGACGTGCTGCGGCACCGCCTGATCCTCACCTACGAAGCCGAGGCGCGCGGGGTAGGCGCGGACGAAGTCGCCACGCGCATCCTCGAAAGCGTCGGGATCCCCTAGGGCCTGGCGATGACCCCCGCTGCCAACATGGACACGGAACGGGAAGCCCTCGCGCTGAGCGCGGAGGCGCTTGCCCGCGTCCGCGCGATCGAGATCCGCGCGCGCCGTCGCGCCGCGAGCATGACCGCCGGCAGCTACCGCTCGATCTTCCGTGGTGCCGGCATCGAGTTCGCCGAGGCGCGCGAGTACGTGCCCGGCGACGACGCGCGCCGCATCGATTGGAACGTGACGGCGCGCATGGGCGTGCCGTGGGTGAAAGAGTACGTGGAGGAGCGCGAACTCAACGTCGTCTCCGCGGTCGACGTCTCTGCCTCGGCGCTGGCCGCACGTCCCGCCCGCGGGCGATTCGAGGCGGCAGCAGAAGCCGTGGCGCTGCTCGGCTTCTCCGCCGTGTTCAACCACGACCGGGCAGGCCTGCTGCTCTTCGACGAGCGCGTGCGCGCCTTCGTGCCGCCGCGCCGAGGTGTGCGACAGGTGACGCGGCTCGTCGGGCACGTCTTGCGGGCCCAACAGTCGGCGGCGGGCCGCACGACCGACATCGGCGCAGCGGCGGATTACCTCGGACGTGTCCTGCGCCGTCGCTCCACCGTATTCCTCCTCTCCGACTTCATTGCCAGTGGCTACGAGGAGTCGCTCCGCGGCCTCGCACGCCGTCACGAGGTGATCGCCATCACCCTGATCGATCCGCTCGACCTCGCGTTGCCTGATGTCGGCATCGTCGAGGTCGTGGACGCCGAGCGCGGCGGGCGCGTCCTCCTCGACTCGTCAAGCCCCCGCGTGCGCGAGGCGTATGCCGCTGCCGCCGTGCGGCACACGGCGCAGCGGAGACGCGCGCTGGCGGCGGCTGGTGTCGACGAAGTCGAGGTACGCCTGGACGCCGATGTGACCGCACCGCTCGCTGCATACTTCCGCCGTCGCGCGAGGCTGGCCTGATGCGCGCTGTCGCCGCATTGGTTGCCGTGATTGCGGCGCTCCTCGCGTCTGTGCCGCGCGGCGCCTCCGCACAGCAGCCGCCTGCGCCCATCCTCGGCGTCGAGGTGAATTTCAACCGGCTCGACCCCGCGATCGGCGACCGCCTGCTCCTGACGCTCCGCATCCGCCATCGTTCGGACGTCGCGGTCACTGCGAGTCCCGAAGCGCCGGCATCAATCGAGTTCGGCAAACCCGCCATGACCACGCTGGCGATGCCAGACGGCGTGGTGCAGACCACGGTCACGTGGACCGTGCAGCCATTCGTGCTGGGGCGTGTCCGCCTCCGGCCGTTTCCCGTCGCCTGGGTCACGCAGGAAGGACGCACGGGCCGGTTCCAGGTGCAGCCGCCAGAGTTCGAGGTTGTCCCGACCCGCGCGGCGGGCGACACCGAGTTGCGCCCCTTGAAGGATCCGGTGTCAGTGCCCGGAGGCCCGCCGGCCTGGTTGCGCCCAACGCTGATCGCGCTCGCGGTCGTCCTCTCGCTCGCGCTGGGGGCCGGCATTGGCACGCTCATCGTGCGACGCGTGCGACCGCTGCTCCATCGGCGGAGGGCCATCGATGCGGTGCCGGACCTCGAGCCCGTGACGGCCGAATCCTCGGCGCGCGCGGCCCTCGACGGCCTTGCCGGGACAGTGCTGTCGGAGGCGTCCGCGTTTGAGCGGTACTACGGCACGATTGCGGCCGTCGTCCGCCGGTACCTCTCGGAGCGCATCGGCTTCAACGCGCACGCGCTCACCACGGAGGAACTTGAGCGTCGCATGACCGCGAACGGCGTCGACCGATGGCAGGCGCGCCTGGTCGGCGGGCTGCTCGAACGCTGCGACGCTGCCGTTTACGCGCACCGCTTCCCCGACCCAGCCTCTGCCGACCATGACCTCACGGTGGCCTATGAGATCGTCGAGCTCTCGCGCCCGGGTGCGCCACCCACAGGGGTGCTGCCGCGTGGGGCGACCGCATGATTCCCGGCCTGGATGGCGTCCCCGGCCTCGAGGGCTTCGCATTCGCGACTCCTGGCCTCTTCCTGCTGTTGCCAGTGGTCGCGCTCCTCGCGCTGCCCAGCGTGACGCGACGGCGCGCTGCCGCCGTGGTCGCCGACGGCACGCTCGCGCGCGCGGCATCGAGGCCGACGTGGCGGCTGCGCTTCCGGCGGCTGCCAGCGGTCCTGCGTGCGCTCGCGATCGTGCTGCTCGTCGTCGCGGTGGCGCGACCACGACACGGCAACGCCGTCACCGTCGCACCCGAAGAGGGCGTCGATGTTGTGCTCGCCGTCGACGTCTCGTCCTCCATGACGCAGCAGGTCCTGCCGCGCACCACGCGGCTGAGCGCGGCGCAGCAGGCGGTCGCCGAATTCGCGGACCACCTCGAAGGCGGGCGGATCGGGCTGGTCGCCTTTCAGGCCCGCGCCATCACACTCTCGCCGCTGACCGCCGACCACAAGGCGTTGAAGCAGCGCGTGAGCACGCTTGAACCCGGCCTCGTCGACGATGGCACGGCGATCGGCCTCGGGCTTGCCGAGGCGCTCACGCTGCTCGGTGACTCCCCGGCGCGCAGTCGCGTCGTCATCCTGCTCAGCGACGGCGAAAACAATTCGGGGAACGTGGAGCCCGCGGACGCGACGCGCGTCGCGCAGGCGCTCGGCATCCGCGTGTACACGGTCGCGTTTGCCGGCACGACCGGCGCGGCCTCCGGCCTGCGCGCGATGGCGATCAGCACGGGCGCGCAGTCCTACGACGCGCGTACGCCCGACGAGTTGAAGAAGATCTACGCCGACATCGGCAACCTGGAACGCTCGCAGCTGGGCGAGCGCAAGTTCGTCGACTTCACGGAGTATGGCCCCTGGTTCGCCGGACTTGCCGTCGCCGTCCTGCTCCTCGAGGGCGCGCTGCGCGCGACCTGGCTGCGGAGGACGCCATGAACGCACTGCTGGACGCCTTCGTCTGGCCGCTCGCGCTGGGCGCGCTCGTTGCCGTCCCGCTCGCCGCTGCGCTGGCGCGCCATGAATTCCTGAAGCGTCGCGCGGCGCGGGCCGCGCTCGGCAGCCTGAGCGGCGGCGGGCGTCTCGATGCGGTCCACCTCGTCGGGGCAGGGCTTCTCTTAGGCGCGATCGCCCTCGCCGCGCTCGCCTTCGCGAGGCCGCGCTGGGGCTCGCGGGAGGTCTCGCTCGAGCAGCGCGGGATCGACGTCGTGATCGTGCTGGACGTGTCGCGCTCGATGCTGGCGCAGGACGTCGCGCCGTCACGAGCGCAGGCGTCGGCCACTGCGATCGGCGAACTGCTAACGCACCTCCAGGGGAACCGCGTCGGCCTCGTCACGTTCGCCGGTTCGACCTTCCCACGCTCGCCGCTGACGCTCGACACCGAGGCGGTACGGGCGCTGGTGCAGCGCGCACAGGGCGAATCGACGCTCGTGCGGCCAGGGACCGACCTCGGCGGGGCGGTCATCGCGGCGCTCGGCCTGCTCGACGTGGAGGACCGCGCCTCCACGCAGGTGGTGCTGGTGGTCACCGACGGCGAGGTGCAGCAGGCCGACATCACAACCGTCGGCGCGGCCGCCGGCCAGGCGCGCCGCCAGCGCGTGCGCGTCTTCGGGGCATTCGCCGCTACCGAGGCGCCGACGGCGCTCCCCGCGTCGAGCGGGGGCACGGACGTCACGCGCGGCCAGCGCACACCGCTTCTCGCGCTTGCGGAGCAGACCGGCGCGGAGGTGCGCGACGTTCAGCAGGCCCCCGGCTTCGCCGTCGAGTTCCGGCAGTTACAGCAGACCCGCTTTGCGGAACTGTCGCGCGAAGTCAGTGTCGAACGGTTCCAATGGTTCGCGGGCGCTGCACTTGCGCTCGCCGTGCTGCAACTCCTGTTGCCGCAGCCCTCGGCTCCGCGGCCGGCGAGACGGATGCGCGCCAGTTGGCCGCTGCGGCGGCTGCGATCGCGGGCGGCGCCTACGGCGGCGTCCCTGCTCATGCTCTTGCTGCCGGGATGCGCACCGCTCCTGGGCACGCCCGTCTATCGGGCGGTCGCCGAGGGCAACCGGTTCTATGCCGCGGGGAAGTACGAGGAGGCGCTGGCCGCCTACGACCGCGCTGGCGCCATCGACCCGGGCAGCCCCGCGATCGCCTACAACCGCGGCCTCGCGCTCCATCGCCTCACCCGCTACTACGAGGCCTACCAGGTGACGGTGAACGCCCTGAACGAGGCGTCCGACGCGGAACTCGCTGGCCGCATGGAGTTTTCCGCCGGGAACAGCGCAGTACTGGCCGAACGCTGGACCGACGCACGCGACCGATACGTCGCTGCGTTGCGTCTCGACCCCGGCGACGCTGCGGCAAAGGCGAACCTCGAACTCGTCCTCGCACACACAGCACCGGCACAGCAGCAGGGAGAGCCGGGAGACGGCGCGCCGCCGCCGCAGAACGGCAACGGCGAGCAGCAGCCACCGACGGGTGGGCAGGGCGATACACCCCAGCAACAACCCGGACAGGGCGGCGGTCAGTCGGGAGGGCCGCAGCAGCCGGCCGACGGCCAGCGCGGCCCGGCGAGTCAGCCCGGCGCACCGGACGAGGCGGCGAGCCCCACCACCGACGCCACGACGTTCGCCGAAGCACAGGCGGCGCTGGAGGCGGCGTTGGGCGCGCTGGGGCCCGAAGTGTCACGCGAAGAGGCGCTGCGCATCCTGGAACTGGCGCGCCAGGCGAATTCGTTCCAGCGGCCGTCGCGGTCGACACCGCAGGAAGGCGGGCCGCCGCCCCCGCGCTGATCCGCGACTAGCTGCGCGCGCCTCGACCCGCCGGCCGAGGCCTCGACCCGCCGGCGCCGGGCATCGAGCGAATGCCCGCCCGTTGAGCGCGTGCGGCGCCGGCCAGCGGCACCGGGCGAGACCGCTCCGGGGCCTGCCAGAACCGCAGGACGCGCCGGCCGATCCGTTTCCAGAGCACGGCGCTCACCGCGCGGTAATGCCGATCCGCCTCCGCGGCCTCATCCTCGGCCTCCGGGACGGCCTGGCGCGCGTATCGCTGGTTCGTGTAGGACAGCGCGAGCGCGCGCAGCGCGGGCCGCTCGCCGACTGCGGGGACCAGCGACTCCGCGGCCTCCGCCGGGGTGTGCGCCGAGTCGGGCGCGATACCCGCCAGTTCCGCCAGGCGCATGACCTTCGACCACCGGGCGAGCGGCTGCGATAAGCCGCGGAACGGTCGTCCCCACCACCAACGCACGACGAACACGACCGCCAGCCCTGCAGCCGAAATCACCAGCATCGAAGCGAGGATGCGCGCAATGAGACGGCGGCCGGCACCGGTGCTCGTGATCACCCCACTCGACCCACCCTGCAGCGCCGGGTCGGTGTCGTCGAGGCCCTCGAAGAGCAGTGCGTCCAGATCGCTGTCGCCGGGGTGCTCCGCGGCCGCCGCCACCGCGGCCGTGTCGTCTCCTGGGCGGGCGACGACACCGCGCGACGGTGTCGGGTTGAACTCCACCCAGCCGAGGTTGGGGAAATAGACCTCCGGCCACGTCCATGCCCGCTCTTCGGAGACCGTGTAGACCTTGTCCGTGCTGTCGAAGTCGGCGGAGTCGAGCGCGAATCCGGCGGCGAGCCGGGTGGGGATGCCGATCGACCGCAACATCACCGCCATCGCGCTGGCGAAGTGGTCGAAGTAGCCCGCCTTCTCATCGAACAGGAAGAATGCCACGGCGTCTCGGCGTGGCGCGGGACGGTCCGGCTGCAGCGTGTAGGTGTACGTCTCGCGCAGGTAGGTCTCGACGCGCCGGACCGCCTCGTACGGCGTGGCCACGGTCCCGATGACCTGCCGCGTCAGTTCAGCGATCTCAGGCGGTGTGCCCGGCGGCAGTTGCGTGTACGTGCGAAAGATCTCGTCGGGGTATGCAGTGCCGGCATCGTGCAGCGTGTTCACGGCTGCCGCAGAGACCGCGCCCACGGTCGTGTACTCGCCGCCGGCCTTCGCGTCCCGGTCCGGTGCGATCGCGGCTGCCTGCGCGCCCGGCGCGCCGAGGATGCGGCCGGTTTGGTCCGTGGCAAGCGGGTCACCTGGGGCGAGCAGTCGCCGCACCGGGCCGCCCTCGCCGACCACGGCGACCGTGACCTTCACGGGGCGTCGCACCTGCGCGCGGCTCGCCTCGGTGCCCTGCTCAGCCTGCTCGATCGTGAGGTCCAACTGCCGCGCGGAGGCGTGTGACAACTTCCAACCGGCCCCGGTGTACTGGTCGTACACCGCGCCCCTCAACGTGAGCGCCTCGGGCGATGACACCTGGAAGATCGGTGTGCCGTCCAGCGTGATCGGGCCCTGGAGCGGAAGCGTGGGCCCGAGCGTGTGCACGGGCACAGACTTCTTCGCCGAAATGCCGACGAACACGCCGCCGGACCCCTCCAGCCGGTCTGCGATTGGCGAGATCACCCGGCCCCAGGCCTGCGCCACCGGGCTCCAGTTGTTCGCGGTGGGCACAGTCCAGGCGGCGAGCACCAGCACGCCGGCCACGATCGACGCCACGACCAGCACCTCGACGGACATGAAGTCGGGCGGCCGCACGTGCTGGTGCCCCCAGCGCTCGGCGGCGCGGGTGTACTGCAGCCGCGTCACGAGCAGGACCGAGGCCACGACGAAGACGACGACGGCGAAGGAGGGCTGCCCCGGCAGGTACGAGATGTTCGTCAGCAGCACAAAGCCGCCGGGCAGCACCGCCGTCCACGGGTTCTTCCAGCGGGCCGTGGACCACACGGTCACGTAGGCCACGATGAACACGGAGAAGACCAGCAGCACGACGAACGGCAGCGGGTCCGCGGAGAAGTCCTTCGCGAGCAGCGCCCGCCACCAGTCCGCGAGCCGCAACCAGAACTCGGACCAGCGCTGGACCCAGCCATCCTCTTTGCCGGTCCCGATCAGCAACAGCGAACGCATCACGAGCAGCAGCGTGGTCACGGACGCGCTGACCAGCCCGAGTGCCGCCCCCATCCAGCCCGGAAGCGGCGACTTCGCGATCAGCCAGCCGAGGATGAGGCCCCACATCGAGGTGGCCACCAGCGAGGGCATCTCGTCCACCCAGTCTGCCGACTGCAGGGACCCGACCACCGGCACCATCAGGAAGACGAGCAGCGTGAAGGTCAGCCACTCCTCCCAGGAGAGCCACCACGCCGGTCCCGGGCCCTCGTCCTCGCGTCCGGGCGCGAAGTAGTCGTCCAGCGGCCGGACAGCCATCAGCGGCCTCCGGGCATTGCGCGCCCGAGCGCCGGGTCGGCCCCGGAGGACAGCACGCGGCGCAGGTCGTCGTGGGCCTTCACGGTGTAGGCGTAGATCCCGGCCGCGGCCAACGTGCCGTAGACCGGCAACGGGCTCGGCGCCGGCCCAAACGTGTCCGCCTCGATCAGGACGGCGGCCACCTTCACACCGCGCGCCGCGAGCGACATGAGCGTGTACGCCCACTGCTCATCCGTTGAGGGCGTCACGACGACAACAGTCGTGTGGCGGCCAAAGCGGCGCGACTCTTCCAGCAGCAGCGCACCGAGCGAGACGTCTCCAACGGCACGCGCGAGCGCGAGCGACTCGAGGGTGCGAGTGAAGTGGCTCTGTCCGCGGTCCGGCTCGTCGATGCGCAGGTCGTCGCCGAAAGTGATGAGGCCGACCGAGCGGTTCGCGTTGACGAAGTGCCGGACAACCGCCGCGGCGACCTGCACGGCCGCCTCCTCGGTGCCGTCCTCGCCCTCACCGACGTGGTGCTGGGCCTCGAGGTCGAGCACGACCCAAATGTCGGACGCCGGGTCGAGCTCGAACTGCTTCACCATCGGCTCGCCCTTGCGCGCCGTGGCGGGCCAGTGGATGCGGTTGAACGAATCGCCCGGCGCGTACTCGCGCAGCCCGGCGACGTTCGGCGTCACGTTCTGCGTGCGGCGACGGAACCGCCCCTCACCGGGCAGATTGGCGGGCGGGATCGCGAAGTTCGGCAACTCCGGCGCGTTCGGGTAGACGAGGACGGTCGCGCGTTCCCCGAAAGTGCGCCTGAACGTAAAGAAGCCAAACGGGTCACTGGCATCGATCGTCACGGGGCCCAGCGTGTAGACGCCACGCACGCGCGTCCGCGTGCGGTAGCCCCAGGACGCCACCCCGCGCATCCCCATGGTGAAGACGCGCCGCGCGCTGTGCCCCGGGATCGAGGAGGGGTCCTCCACCTCCAGCCAGACCTTCGGCAGGATCGAGCGGCTCCGGACGGTGATGTGGCCCTCGATCGGTTGGCCCTGCGTCACGCGGTGGGAGGTCCGTTTGACCTCCACCTCCAGACTGTTCGCCATCGCGCGCGACCAGAAGTAGAGCAGCGGGATCGCGATCACGATGACGTAGGCCACGCGGAAGAGGAGCCAGAACCCCGTCGCGAGGCCCACGACGACGCAGGTGACCGCCACGGCGACCGCGAGCACGACGTTGCCGCGGCGCACGACCTCGCGCAGGAACCGGCGCACGTCCGGCCTCGCCGGCTTAGGTGCCGCCGCGGGCGCGGACGCCCGGCACCGGCACACGCCCCAGGACTTCCTCGATGATCTGCCGCGCGTCGATCTCCCGGACGCGCGCGCTGGGGCTCACGATGACGCGGTGCCCGAAGGTGGAGTAGGCGAGGAGCTTCACGTCGTCCGGCTGGACGAAGTCACGCCCGGCCAGCATCGCGTACGCCTGCGTCGCCCGCATCAACGCCAGCGAGCCGCGCGGCGACACCCCGAGGTACGCCGCCTCGTGCTCACGCGTCGCGTTCGCGAGACTCACGATGTACTGCTTGATCAGCGGGTCGACGTAGATCCGGCCCACCGCGTCCTGCAGTTCGACCAGTTCCGCCGGCGTGACGACCTCGCCCAACGTCTCGATCGGATGGCGCTCCTGCTGGGCGTCCATGATCAGGACCTCGTCGGTCGGGCTCGGGTAGCCGAGGTGGATGCGCATGAAGAAGCGGTCCAGCTGGGCCTCGGGCAGCGGGAACGTGCCCTCGTACTCGATGGGGTTCTGCGTCGCCATCACCATGTTCGGCCGCGGCAGCGGGTGGGTGACCCCGTCCACGGTGACCTGGTGCTCCTCCATCGCCTCGAGGAGCGCGGATTGCGTCTTCGGCGTCGCGCGGTTCACCTCGTCGGCGAGCACGATCTGGGCAATGATCGGGCCGGGGCGGAAGACGAACTCGCCCGTGCCCTGGCGGTAGACCGAGACACCCGTCACGTCCGTGGGGAGCAGGTCCGGCGTGAACTGGATGCGCGCGAACGAGCAGCCGGTGGACGTGGCCAGCGCCCGCGCGAGCATCGTCTTACCCACGCCCGGGACATCCTCGATCAGCAGGTGACCGCGGCACAGCAGCGTGACAAGGGCGAACCGCGCCTCCTCCGTCTTGCCGATGATGACGCGCTCGACATTCGCCAGGATGCGCTCCGCGACGAGTTTCGGGGCTTCCATCTGCTCCTCCGCTGGGGCCCTCGACATGAGGGTGTTGTCCGGAACCTGGGGTGCCGAAGGGAGTCTCAGCCGCACCGAGACTCTGCGCTTTCAGGGTACCGGGCCGGGGCCGCAACCGGCTTGGAATGGCGCGAGTATAGCAATCGGTCCGGAGGCGCCCGGAAATTTCGTGGCGCCTCCGGACGGTAGGATGGATCGGGGCGCCCTTTCGGGCGCACGTGGGGGAACCAGTGGACGAAGCGTCTCCGAGGCGGTGGACGCGACGCGCCCTGCTGCGTGCGGGGCTCGCGCTCGGCGTTGCGCTGCCTGCCGGTGCCGCCGGCCTCCGCATCCTGAACGCGGGCGAACGTGCCGCGCCCGCGGGGGAGACCGTCCCGCCCCCGACCCCGGCTGAGGACGCCACCCACACGCTCCCTGCCATGCCGGCGGCCACAGAGACCTCCACGGCCGCGCCTTCCTCGACGCCAGTCGCGACGCAAAGCGCCACCGCCAGCGCGACGCCGAGTCCTACGCCCAGCCCGACCGCTACACCCCTGCCCACCGCGACCTTTGAATTCCGTCCCCGAAACGTGGGCAACGGCGAGACAGCGCTCCTGCTCGTCCACGCGACCGAGCCGCGGGGCGAAGTGCGCTTCCTCGGGAGGACATTCCCGCTTCGGCAACAGGGCGGCCTGCTCTGGACGCTCGTCGGGGTGCCGACCGAGGCCGCGCTTGGCCCGCGCACAGCCGAGGTGACGCTGCAGGATGCAAACGGCGTCACGACGCAGCGGGCCACGGCCAGCACAGCGGTGGTCGCGGTCGAACGGCCGGTGGACTACCTCGTGGTCACGGAGGAAGTGCAGTCGCTGCTCACTCCTGAGGCCGGGATCACGGAGGAGCAGTTGCGGGCGAAGGAGTTCTCTGTCTTCGACTCGCCCGTCCGCTGGCAGCGGCCGTTCATCCAGCCTGCGGCCGGAGAGGTGTCGACACAGTTTGGCTCCGGGCGTTCGGTGAACGGCGGCCCCGTCGGTGGCTTCCATTCGGGCGCGGACATCGCGAACGATCGCGGCACGCCGGTCGTCGCGGCCGCGCCCGCGCGCGTGGCGTT
>SCTU01000138.1 GCA_004297315.1 Dehalococcoidia bacterium
GCTCTTCCGATCTGTGCCGACGACACCTGCCGCCATCAACTCCTCGATCTCGGCGTCGGTGAACCCGGCAACCTCGCGGAGCACGTGCTCGTTGTGCTCGCCGAGCGCGGGCGCGGCGAAGCGCACGCCAGGCCGATGGCCATCGCGGATCCACAGGCCTCCGGACAGAGGTCGGGGATATGTGCCGGGAACCGGGTGGGGGCTGAAGACGTGGCGCGCCTGCACCTGTGGCGAATTCGCGACCTGATCCAGCGTCGCGACGGGCGATGCAGGGATGCCGGCCGCATTCAGCCGCTCAACAACGGCCTGCTGGTCCATGCCTGCCGTCCAGGCGGCGACCGCCGCCTCGACCCCGTCGACGGCCGCGCGACGCGCAGCGGTTGTGGCGAAGCGTTTCGCGAGGTCCGGTTGCCCCATCGCACCCGCAAGAACGGCCCATTCCGCGTCCGACCGCACGGCGATGGCAACCCAGCGGTCGTCTCCCAAACAGCGGAACGTGCCATGGGGGGCGAACTCCGGATGCCGGTTGCCCAGCCGCGTCGACGCCGACGGACGGCCTGCCTGTGCAGCGATGGTGAGGTGTCCCATCAGCCAGCGCACGACCTCGATCTCCGCGAGGTCGATGTAGACGCCCTCGCCCGTCTCCTCGCGGCCGCGGAGCGCCGCCATCACCAGGCCGGCGGCCAGCGTGCCCCCAAGGACATCCGGCAAGAACAAACCGGAACTCGTGGGCGATCCGTCGCGGTATCCGAGAAGGGAGGCGAGCCCGCTGACCTGCTCGACCGTGGGCCCGTAGGCGACGTAGTCGCGCTCCGGCCCGGTCTGCCCGAACCCAGAGAGCGAGACCATCACGAGTCGCGGCTGCACCGCCCGCAACTGCTCATAACCAAGCCCGAACTGTGGGAGCACGCGCGGCGCGAAGTTCTCCACCACGACATCGGAGTGGGCGACCAGCCGCAGGAAGGCATCCCTACCCAGCGGGTGGTCGAGCTCAAGCGCGAGGCTGAGCTTGTTCCGGTTGCGCTCGTGGAAGCGTCCGGAGCGGTTCCACGGGTCTGGCCCGGGATCGCCGTCCGGGTACGTTCCGACGCCCGGAGGCGGGGCGATCGCCGGCCCGCGGATGTCGAGCCGGCGGCGCGACTCGATCTTGATCTCCTCGGCACCGAGGTCGGCAAGCAGACGCCCGGTGAAGGGGCCCGCCCAGGCGGTCGTGAGTTCCAGGACGCGGATGCCCTCCAGCGGCAGGTTCGACGACGGCATCAGGCGCCCTTTCCTGCGGTCAGTCCGAATTCTGAGGCGATCTTGGCGCCCTGCTCCCCGAGCGTCGGGGCGTGACCGACGGTCGGCCGGACGGCGCCGAGGCGGAACGGAAGCCCCGCGAGCTTCGTGCGGCCGTCCTCGGCGAGTCCGAAGAAATGGCGCTCCGCAAGCTGCGGCGAGTCGAGGCTGTCGGCGACGGTGAATACCGCGCCGAACGGCAAGCCTCGTTCCTGCCCGCCGACATACAACTCGGCCTTGGTCAGGTGCGACGCCCAGTCGATCATGATCACGTCGAGTTCATCCGGGTGCTGACGGCGTCCCAGGCGGTCACTGAACTTCGGGTCGGTGATCAAGTCGGGGCGGTCCATCCAAAGGGCGAAGATGTCCCAGCGCGTTTGCGGCACGATGATGCCGACGAAGCCGTCCTTGCAGGGGATGACCGTCCAGGGGTAGCCGTCGATCCCGCGGCTACCCTGCCGGTGCTGCACGGCGCCCTTGTAGTGGTAGTCCGCGATGGCGTGCGGGTTGCTGTTGTGGAGCACCTCGACCGAGGCGATATCGAGATCGTGTGAGGTCACCGGCCCGCCGTCGATGGGCAGCGTCGAGGCGATCCCGGTGAAGGCGGCAAGCCCGACGTGCCCCTGTACCATCCAGCCGGGCACTTGCACCGGTTCGCCGGTCGGCTCGCCGACGTGCGCCATCAGGCCGCTCATCGCGAACAGGATCAATTCCGAGGCGGGAAGGTCCATCCACGGGCCGGAAAGGCCGAACGGGGTGATCGAGGCAAGCGTGAAGGCAGCGTCCCCGACACGCGCCGAGCGGAGCGCCGCGCGGACGCCCCTCGGATCCTTCGGCTGCTCGTCCTCGATGACGACCTGTGCCTTGGCGGCGAGGCGCGCGAGGGCGGTGCGCCCGTCCGCGGCGTCCAGGTCGAGCACGATGCTCTCCGAGCCTCGCCCGAAATGCATGAAGAGGTCGCCGTCGCGGTCCCAGCCGTTGACGACGCTCCGGGACGGTGACGGTTCCTGCCCGCGTGCCGGTTCCTCCACACGGATGACGCGTGCGCCCAGCCCCGCCAGGAGTTGGGCAGTCGTGGCTCCCGCAAGGCCGCGGCTGGCGTTGACGACCGTCAATCCGCGGTACGGCGCGACGTTCGGCGGCATGGCCTGGCTCTCCTGGCTCGTGTCTCTGGGGTGATCCTGGCGGCGGCACGGCACGCGTCGCCCGCCGGGACGCGCGCGACGATATCACACACGTTGGGCTAGCAAATCCACTGCGACCGTCGAGCGGCGGTCGGGGGACGACGGGTTACGAGAGGTATGTGCCGGGCGCCTACCTTGAGCCCGGCGCCGCAGTCCCCGGTCATCGCTCCCGGCGAGAAGTATGGATGTAATACACTCCGGCCCGCCCCGCTGGCCTTTGCGAGGACTGAATGATGAGGAGCACCCGATGAGCACCGTGATCTACGAGGTCCGCAACCACATCGCGTACATCACGCTGAACCGCCCGGAGGCGCTGAACGCGCTCAACCACGAACTGAGCGCCGCCCTCGAGGAGACGTGGTACTCGTACGACGCGGACCCCGAGGCCTGGGTGGCCATCCTGACCGCCAACGGCCGCGCCTTCTGCTCCGGCGCCGACCTCCGTCAGCGCAATGCCGAGATCTCGGGGCCGTCGTCCAGCCGGCCGACGCACAGCCTTGGCCACGGTGTAGACATCTACAAGCCGATCATCGTGGGCGTCCACGGCTACTGCCTGGCCGCCGGGATCGACCTCGTCCTCCCGTGCGACATCCGCGTGGCCGGGGAGAGCGCGCAGTTCGGCATGACGATGACACGCGTGGGCGTGATGGCCTCCACGGGCGCCTCGCAACTCCCTCGCTCGATCCACTGGTCGCACGCGATGGAGATGCTGCTCACCGGCGAGCGCGTCAACGCGCAGGAGGCGTACCGCATCGGCCTCGTGAACAAGGTCGTCCCGGACGCCGACATCCTCGCGACCTGCGAGGAGTACGCGGCCAAGATCATGCGGAACTCCCCGACCGCCGTACGCCTGACGAAGGAGGCCGCGATCCGCGGCCGCGACGCGAGCACGATGGCGGAGAGTCTGAAGATCGGCTTCGGCATCCAGCGCGTGATGCGCGCCACCCCGGACGCAAAGGAGGGCCCGCGCGCCTTCGTCGAGAAGCGCGACCCGCAGTGGCAGCCTGCCGACGTGGGTGGCGTGCACTAGCGGCTTCCACGTCCGGGCCCTCGCCTCTCGCATCCGAACCCCGGCTCGGCGTGAGCCCGGGGCGTGCGGACGTTCGCTGGGCTGTCTTCAACTGCGCGCACCGTCGATTTGAACCGCTTTCACGACGCCGCCCCGCGGTTTGTCACGGAGCCGATCCACGCCCTGCGTTAGGTTTGCCTTTGAGCGGTCGGTTCAGACGATGGGAGGTGGACCGTGGCAGCCCGAACACGTGACGTCATCGAACGAGAACTCGCCGAGGCGCGCGGCGACCTGTCGCGTCTGCAGGCTCGCACCAGTGCGGGCACGTCCATGGCGGACGAACGCGCCGCGTTGGAGCGAGTGGTCGCGCTGCAGGAAGAATTGGACCAACTCCAGTAGACCGCCGGAAGCAGGACCCTCATGACGACAATGCCTGGACGCCACCGCTCTACCGACCCGGCTGCGCCGCTGCGGGTGACATCGACGGCTGGCGGGCTGCAGGTGGACGCGTCGTCCGTGCCGAGCGGCATGGTGCGGATTGCCGTGATCGACCAAGACGACCGCGACTATGACCTCGTGCTCCGCGCGCCCGGCGACCAAGGAGTGCTGGGCCGTATCCCGCCGGCCAGCGATGACCGAGGCAAGGAACTGCTGACGCAACTCGCCCCCGGCCGCTACGTGCTCGCCGCTGATGCCCCGAGGACCGATTTGCGCGCGGAGTTCACGGTGCAGTCGCCGCAGTAGCCGCGGAAGTAGGCTCAGCGCGTCGGGCACGCCGCCCACAGCCCTGCCTTCGACAGTCGTGCTGACGCCTCGGCAGCGCGGATCCGCTCCACGTAGTGCACGTCCGGCGGGAACGTCGCGATTCGCGCATAGCCTTCCGCGACTAGGATCTCATTGAGCATCCGGCCGTCCGGCAGATAGACGTAACGGAGCAGCCGGCCGTATCGGTCGGTCTCCGTCACATCGCGCTCCAGCCGGACCGGTGTCCCTCGCGGCAGCAGCGCCTTCGTGCGCGCGCTCGCCTGCTGGCCGTAACAGTCCTCGTGACCATAGACCTCGGGCGTGTCTACCAAGATGAGACGGAGGCGCCAGGCGCGCCCGTCGAGGTTGATCTCAAGCGTGTCGCCGTCGACGACGAACGCGACCGTCGCCACCTCATCCTGCGTTGACGACGATGTAGGGGACGGCGATGCGGCAGCGCGTCCCTCATCGGTAGCAGCCGGAGCCGCCGCCCGGGCTGGCGTGCGCGCAGCCGCGGGTGATGACGGCGTCGGAGGCTGGTCCTTGCCCGGCTCGCATCCGGAGATCAGGAAGAGCGCGCAGCTCGCGAGCAAGATTCGGTGAGGGCGTCTCAGTAGATGGCGGATCACAGTCGTCACCTTCGGCGGTCTGCACATCTCTGAGGGCCTGCAGTCTCTTGGCGCTGTCTGTGAAGCGCAAGGCAGATTTGACGCGCCGGCGCCAGCGTCTGCCCTCGCCTGCGCGTGAGTTCAACGGCGGCGTGCCTCGGGCAGGCGGGTCCGTGATGCCGCTGTAATCCTCAGGCAACCACACTGAACCCGTTGCGACGGACAAGATTGGAGACGGCCATGGATGTACTCGCGCTTGAGCGCGCCTACTGGGAAGCGATGAAGAACGGCGACTCGGAAGGCGTCGAGAGGTTGACGGACGAGTCCTGCATCGTCGTGGGGCCGGAGGGGATCGGCGAGTTCGGTCCGAAGGCCGCGGGCGTGATGCTGGAGGACATGCCGTACGAGTTGCAGTCGTACGAGATCGGGCGGGACGCGAAGGTGCGGATGCTCGGCCGGAACGTCGCCCTCGTCGCCTACCCGGTCCACGAGTCGCTCCGGCGGGACGGGAGGCCCGAGGTACTCGACGCCATCGACGCCAGCGTGTGGGTGCGCCGTGAAGGGCAGTGGGTGTGCGCGATGCATACCGAGACGATCTTGGCCCCGTCGGCGCCATGACGGACTGACACTCTGCCGCGGTGAACCCTCGGCTGGAAGGGCGGAGGTTCACCGCGCGGGCGGAGCCGGCCTACCCAGCCGCCTGCATGTTCTTCGTGACGACTTCCATCGTTTGGGCCAGTTCGTCGCTGGGGCTGAATTCGACGACCTCGGTGCCTGCAAACAGCATGGGCGTGTGACCGGGGGGCGCGTAGTACGCGTCACCGGTCTCGTACGTTTCGTCGTGGTCGGGGAAATGGAAGGTGACCTTGCCTTTCACCACGAAGCCCCAGTGCCGCGACTGGCAGCGGTCGTCGGGAAGGCCGGCGAACACGGGCGTGAGATCAGCGTCGGCAGTGTACGTCTCGAAACCGGCCGTGTAACCGCCGAGGTCTTCGTAGTGACCTTCGAAGCCTTCCATCTTCTCGACTTGCGAAGCCGACTTCTTGGATGTCTTGGGCATTTGGTGCCTCCGTTCGCTGGTGGGGCACGGAAAATACAGGTCGGCTGCGCCGGAATGCATAAGGTTTCGATGCCAACGCTGGACGCGATCGGCGAAACCGATCATTCCTGCAGCGGCCACGCTTCTACGGGATTTCTTACGGAATGCCTGCGCCGATTACATCGAGGCATCAGTAACGTGCCTCTCTACCGGAGGGATCAGAGAAGGGACATCGGATGCTGAAAGTCGCGTTTAGTATGGCACTGGCGATGGCGCTGCTAGTTGTCGTGATGGTGCCCCAACCGCAGCCGAGCAATGTCGCCGAGGCGACGATTCACGAGATCGTCGCCGCGAATTGCTCCGTGGGCGAGGGCAACCAACTCGCGCCGCCGGGCCAGTCGACCCCCGGCCAATCGTTCGTGCGGGCTTTGCAGGCGACCGGCGTGATCGAGTCGATCGACACGACGGCGGGCGACGGCAACGACACGCAGGTCAACTTTGACCTGGACCGACCTGCGTCGAAGTACATGTCCGCCGGCTTCGACCTCGTCATCCCGAACTTCTTCGGGGCGGGGATGGACCTCATCCTGTCACCGCTCGCGATCCCGAGGGATGACTTCCCCGCGTTCGTGCACTGCGCCAACCTGAACCCCTAGGCCATGATCTCGACGCGCCATCCGAAAGGGTGGCGCGTCCCGCCTGTGGCCGGTTGTCTCGCGTCGTCGCACGGTCCGGGC
>SCTU01000139.1 GCA_004297315.1 Dehalococcoidia bacterium
CCTGTTGCTGCTGGTCGCCGCCGTCCGGCGCTCCGTCCTGACGTCCGCCCTGCTCATTGAGGCGTTCGTTCAGCGTGTCGCGCTCCATCTGGAGGATTTCCTCCAGCTGGCGCTTGATGTCCTCCATCACGCCGCCCAGGTCAAACTGGTCGAGCCGCTGGCGGCGCTGCTGGCGCAGCTTCTGCAGCAGGTCGCGGAGGCCCTGCATCCGGTCTCCCTGCTGGTTGCGCATCCCGCGCTGCATCAGGTTGCGCAGGGCGTGCTGCAGGTCGCCGAAATTCATGATGTCGTCGGACAAGGCCTCGAGGACCTTGTCGGCGTCGAGGCCGGGGATGGCCTGTGTGCCGTCCCATTCGCTGTACCGGTAGGCCAGCGGCATCAGCCGCCTCGCTTCCCCGCGCGCCGCGACTATCCGCGGTAGAGCGCCTGCCCCGTCGACTTGTCCTTGTTCAACCGCTTGTTGAGGTGGAGTCCCTCAAGGATGAACTCAATCGCCGAAGCCTGCACCTCGGGCCGCTCGTCACGCGTGATCTCGCCGACCAGCGGCGCGAGGCCATCGATCTCCTTCAGGAGCCGCTGGTAGTCAGCGGCGCGCATCGCCTCCCCCACTTCGACGTGGCGGCCCGAACGGAACGACTCGACCACCGTCTCGGTGTCGGCGTCGCCCAGCGTGCGGTTGAACGTGGAGACGACTGCGCCCTGGATCAGGCGGTCAAGGATCTGCTCGTCCTTGCCTTCCTCGACGGTCTCGAACTCGATCTTCCCCTGGAGCGCCGGAATGATGTACGGCAGGTCGGAGATCCGCGGGACCACGGTGCTGTCCCCGAGCCGGATCGCGCGGCGCATCGCGTTCGCGATCAGGGCTTCGTAGTCCGCGATCGAGGCGCGGACGGAGACGCCGGAGCGCTGGCTGACGTCCGGCGAGCGGCGCGCGAGGCGCGAAATCTCAGCGATGATCTGCTTCATGAATTCCGGCACGAAGACCGGGAAGTCGCCGTCGACGAGCCCGCTCGTCTCCGCCTCCATGATCGCGATCTCGTGCTCGATGTTCCTCGGGTAGTGCGTGCGGATCTGGGAGCCGTAGCGGTCCTTCAGCGGCGTGATGATCCGGCCGCGGTTGGTGTAGTCCTCCGGGTTCGCCGTGGCGACTACGACCACATCCAGCGGCAGCCGCACCTTGTGCCCGCGGATCTGGACATCGCGCTCTTCCATCACGTTGAGCAGGCCAACCTGGATGCGCTCCTGGAGGTCCGGCAACTCGTTGATCGCGAAGATCCCGCGGTTGGTGTGCGGGATCAGGCCGTAGTGGATCGTCATCTCGTCGGAGAGGTATCGGCCCTCGGCGACCTTGATCGGGTCGATCTCGCCGATCAGGTCGGCGATCGTGATGTCCGGCGTGGCGAGTTTCTCGCCGTACCGTTCCGAGCGGTGCATCCACGCGATTGGTGTCTGGTCGCCCTTCTCGGCGACCAACGCCAGCGCGGCCGGAGAGATCGGGTTGAACGGGTCTTCCGGGATCTCGCAACCGGCGATCACCGGCGTCCATTCGTCGAGGAGCGAGGTGAGCGCGCGGATGATGCGCGACTTTGCCTGGCCGCGCTCGCCCAGCAGGATCATGTCCTGCCCGCTGAGGATCGCGTTTTCCAGTTGCGGCAGGACCGTCTCTTCATACCCGACGATGCCGGGGAAGCGCGTCTCGCCGCTGCGGATGCGCGCGATGAGATTCTTTCGCATCTCCTCGCGCACCGGCAGGACGCGGACGCCCGCCGCCTTCAGTTCACCGAGGGTGGCCGGTCGGTCGTTCGCCAAAGTCGTGTCCCTCCGCCGCTGTGCAGGTCATGAGTATAGCCGTCCGTCGAGAGCCGCCCCGTCGAGGACGATGCCGAAGGTCGGGCGATGCGAAGGGGGGCGGCTCACAGAATATTCGTGGCGCACGATGAAGCCCCCGATGTCCGGGGGCTTCGTCACACGTACGGCGCCGGGACGGACGACCTAGAGCGCGGCCTCCGCGAGATGCCCCGCTGGGATGCGGTCGCGCAGTTGCTCCACCGCGCGGCCGAGGAGTGAGTCGCGGATCACGATCAGGTCCGGCAGCTCGAGCAGATCGCCCAGCGAGACCTCGAGCGCCGATGCGACGCCGACGAGCGTAGACAGGGGCATGTCCCGCTTCCCGTTCTCGTAGTTCGAGAGCGACGCCTGGGTGATGCCGGCACGCCGCGCAACGTTTGCCTGAGACAGTTCGCGTCGCATGCGCCACTCGCGGATCTTCACTCCGACGTCGGAGCGGATGGCGGTCCGGGTGTTGTCGTCCATCATCTTCGTGTCCTTACCGGCGCGACCGTGAGAGCGGTTGTCTTGGTCGCGGGCAACCGATATCCCAAGGCGGATCTTTTGTGCCGTCGGAGACGAATCATGGCGGTCGGGGGCCGCCCGCGCAAGTGCTCGGGCCCGGAAAATCGGTCGGTGATAGACGATTGCCCGAGCCCCGTCAGATTCAGGGGCGGGTCGCGGCCGGCTCCGGGAGGATCTCGATGACGGCGACCCGGCCCACTTTCAGCAGCCAGTCCGCGCCGTTGTCGGCGACGTTGAACCAGATGTCCCGGTGGAGCCCGTGGACGAGGTTGCCGGTGTCGCTGCAAACGTATTCACGCTGGTCCGGGTCGCCCTCGATGCGGAAGCGCTGGCCGAGGTAGGCGACGTCGCAGGCGGCCGCACCGGGCCGGACGATCGAGCCGTCACGCATCGCCCCGCAAAACCCCCCACCGTCGCCCACGACCGCAGGGTTCTCACCCACCCGGCAGTAGTAGTACGAGAGCGTGACGCCGCTGATCCGTTCGCCCGAGCGCAGCGCCGGCGCGGTGGCGGCGGCAGGCGCCGGTGGCGACGCTGGCGGGGGCTCCACCACGCGCGAGGCCTCGAACGGCTGGGTACTGACGGCAAGCGCCGGTGCGGGTGTCTCCGCCGGTTCTGCTGTCCGCTCTGTGCGCACGAAGAGCGCCTGGAGTTCGGCGGGGGGCGAGGGCAGCATCGCCGCCGCCGCGTGCGTCGCCCCGCCGACGGCTTCTGGCGGGCGCACGCCGAGGACGAACGCGCCCACGCCAACGGCGACGGAGATGGCAAGGCCGGCGCTCGCAGCGACTGCTGCGCGCACCAACACGCGCCGCAGCGCGCGGCCGATGGAACCGCGA